>JAGWLR010000183.1 GCA_028864885.1 Burkholderiales bacterium
AAACCACCGTGTGGTCGACCTGTGCCCGCATCGACAGCGCCGACCGCCTCATCACCATTGGCCAGCCGATCGCCAACACACAGATCCACGTGCTCGACCCCCATGGCCAGCCCTGCCCGATCGGCGTGGCGGGTGAAATCCACATTGGCGGTGATGGCGTCACCACGGGCTACCTGAAGCGACCTGAACTGACCGCCGAGCGCTTCCTGCCCGATCCTTTCCGCAGCGAACCGGGTGCGCGCCTTTATCGCACCGGTGACCGCGGACGCTGGCGCGCCGACGGCAGCATTGAGCACCTGGGGCGGCTGGACTTCCAGGTCAAGGTTCGAGGCCACCGAATCGAATTGGGCGAAATCGAAACCGCATTGGCGCACTGCCCCGGTGTCAGCCGCTGCGTGGTGATCGTGCGCGAAGACCGTCCCGGCGACGCCCGGCTTGTGGCTTACATCGTCCCCACGGGTGACATGCCCGCCGTCCAACTGCTGCGGGATCACCTGCGCGCCAGCCTGCCGGACTACATGGTTCCGCAGCATTTCGAGGCCATCACAGCCATCCCCTTGTTGCCCAATGGCAAGGTCAATCGGCACGCTCTGCCCGAGCCCATGATGGTGCACGCCAGCCCGGCTTCGTCGGCTGAGTTGCCGCAAACCGAAGAGGAACGTGTCATCGCCGAAGTCTGGGGCAACCTGCTGGGGGTGGACGCGATCCACACCGCCGACAATTTCTTTGATCTGGGCGGCCACTCCTTGCTGGCCATGCGTGCTGTCACTGAAATCAACCGTCGACTGCAGATGCAGCTCACGGTCAGGCAACTGATCTTTGCGTCACTGGCCCAATTGGCCAAGGCTGAACGCGGGGCGGTGACGCTGCAGGACGTCGTGGCCGAAACTCAACAACCCTCCACACCGACTTCATCGGGTTGGATCCGCAAACTGGTGGGCAAGCTGCTATCCTGATTTTTGATGATCGCGTTTCATTTCGGCAGTCCAGAACGCCGCCTTTTCGCGGCCTTTCACGCCCCCTCTGACCTCACCTCACAGTCTGCGAATCAGGCTGTGCTCTTGTGCCCTCCGCTCGGGCAGGAGGCCGTTCGCCTGCACCGCTTCTACAAAGTGCTGGCCGATCGCCTGGCCAGAGCGGGCGTGCCCACGCTGCGGTTCGACTACTTTGGTACCGGCGAATCGATGGGAGATGACCTGGACAGCCACTTGTCGGGTTGGCAGGCTGATATCGAACAGGCCCACCGCGAACTCGCTCAACGGACACGCGCCGGACGCATCACCTGGATCGGCGCACGCCTGGGTGCCTCTGCTGCTTTGGTGGCAGCACAGCGGGAGCCATCCGCTTTGGCCCAACTCGTTCTGTGGGAACCCATCCTCGACGGCTCGGCTTATCTCAGGCAATTGGCGCAAGACCACGCTCACAGCATCACCCGGATCGGCCAACCCACCCCGGTGGTCGAACATCGTCCAGCCGGAGAGGCTCTCGGGTTCGGGCTGAGCAGCTTGATGCTCGACGAGATCGCCGCCCTGCGACCCGACTTGCTGCAACGTGTGGCGCCAACCATTCGCACCATCGTGTTAAGCGATGCCCCCCTTTCAGAGGCGCCCGCCTCGGTCACCCACCGCGCATTGCAGGTTCCGTTCGACTGGACATCCGAAGAAGCGTTGAATACCTCGCTGGTGCCCCCTGCCGCGCTCAAGGCCTTGACCGATCTGG
>JAGWLR010000115.1 GCA_028864885.1 Burkholderiales bacterium
AGGCTGGCCAGCAGCACGGTGCCGGGTGAATTGCGTGGCGTGCTGTCTGGCGTAGACGGGTGGCTCATCGGGGGCAATCCTTTTGACTGAAGACATGCAGAGGGTGTGATTGTCCTATGTCGGGCGCACTATTTCGTCTTCAGAGTCACGACTGAGCCTGGTGGATGATTGGCGAGATGAGTGTTTTACTGGGGCTGCGGTGCGGGTTCCTTGATCGCCAGACCTTCCGTCAGGTTTTGCCGAAGGGCTTGTAAGCGCGTCAACAAGCCTTCTTGCACTACCGATTGCGTGGTGAGTGCGCCCAAATAGATCAGACCCGTGTTGCCATCTAAGGTGAGGATGTCACCGCGACCCAATTGAGCCGTGTCCAACACCAACAAGCCTTGGGCTTCGTCCACGGTGCAGGCGGTGCAGCCGGTCAGACAGACTTTGCCCATTTGGCGAGCCACCACCGCTGCATGTGAGGTGCGGGCACCGCGCTCGGTGAGCAGGCCGGCTGCCCATTCCAGGCTGGCGCTGTCGCTGGTTTCGGCGTCTTTGCGAACCAAGATGGCGGTGTCGCCTGCTTGAGTCAAAGCCTGGGCCTGTTCGCCATTGAACGCAACGCGCCCGCAGACCACGCCCGAGCTGGCGCTGGCCCCTTCGCTGATGGCCTGTGTGGGGGAACCCGAGTCAGACACCAGTTCACAGCGGCACAGGTCATCGGGCATCAAGGTGGCGGTGCGTTCGAGGGCTTCGCTGGAGGCAATGAGCCCTTCTTGCCACATGTCCAAGGCGATGCGCGCGGCGGCCAGTGGGGTGCGTTTGCCAGATCGTGTTTGCAGCATGTACAGGCAGCCATCTTCGACAGTGAACTCGATGTCTTGCATGTCGTGCAGATGCTGCTCAAGCGTTTGGCCTGCTTGAACCAACTCTTGCCATACTGATGGCAACACCGCAGCCAGGTCGCTTTGTTTGTGGGTGCTGCGGCGCCCCGACACCACGTCTTCGCCTTGGGCGTTGAACAGAAAGTCCACCCACAGGCCAGGCTCGCCTGTGATGGGGTTGCGCGTGAAGCCCACGCCAGCACCCGAGGCTCCGCCGGCATTGCCGAACACCATGGTCTGCACCGTGACGGCGGTGCCAATGGCATCACTGATGCGGTGCGATTGCCGATAGCGGATGGCCTTGTCGCTTTGCCATGATCGAAACACAGCCGAGATGGCTGACCTCAGTTGGTGAACCGGGTCTTGCGGAAAGGCGTGGCCGGTGATTTGTTCGTGCAGTTGCAACGAGCGCCGTGTGAGCTCGCGAAGCTGGGCAAAGTCCAGTTCGCGTTCTTCGCACTCAGGGGCCAGTTCACGAAGCAGGGCTTCGAATGCCGAGGCGGGGGCGTTGTAAACGATCTCGGCGTGGGTAGCAATCAAGCGGCGATAGGCATCCCACACCAGGCGAGGGTTGCCGGTTTGCCGGATGAAGCCTTGCACCGTGGCATTGCACAAACCGATGTTGAGCAAGGTTTCCATCATGCCGGGCATGGATACCGGAGCGCCTGACCGCACAGACAGCAGCAAGGGCTGGCGTGGGTCGCCCAGGGTGCGACCAACCTGGCGTTCCAGGTCGGCCAATGGGGCAGTCCATACCTCGTCTGAAACAGATTCGACTTCGCACCACCGGGTGCCCAGCACGAAGGCGGCGGGCACGCGCAGCCCCATTTGATCCATGCGCAGCAGGTTGTAGGCCTTGAAGCCCATGGCTTCGGGAGTGGGCGTGGATGGTGCTGTTTCTTGTTCGGCCTGAACACCAATCAGAAAGACTTGTTCGTGCTGTGTCATACCGATGCCTCCACTTGCGAGATGGCCATGTCTCTGAGCGCATAGGCGCTGTTCAACAGGCGATCAGACGCCAGTTCCAGGGTCATGGCCAGGTCGTTGACCAACATCAGTTCGGCTGCGCCATCGATGGTGCGGATAGCGACACGTCTGGCTGATCTCAAGAGCTCATCGCATTGGCGTTCGGCCCGGACCACGGACCAGATCGCGTCAAGAAACGCCTCGTGGTCAATGGCCTCACTGCCGTTGCCAAGGCAGGAAGCCACGGTGATGGCTTGGACATGGTTTTGCACCGCGTGGAGCAACGTGTCAGCCAGGGATGTCAACACGTCACGAACATCGTGATGAAGGCCGTGCTGCTTTTCTTCAGCCAACAAGGACAGGATGAAGGTCGCCTCTTCCAAGGCATCGGCCACGTCATCTGACAGCACCAGCAGATGCAAAAAGGGCTTCCATTTGCTTTGCCGTTGTGCCTTGTCACGTGCCAGTACCACCAGCTCGTCTGCCCGGCGTTCCCACGTCTTGGCGCGGGCAGACAGTTCAATGGCTTTGTCTGGATCTTTGTCGTGCTTGTGAGCCAAGGCGTCGCGAATGTTCAAGGCCAAAGTGTGGCACCACGACGCATGTTCTTGCAGTGCTTCAAATTGTGCAGGCTGGTGTTGCATCTGTCGGGCCAATCGCAGGCGCACTTCATCTGCCACCAGGGCAATGGGCTTGCCAGCCAAGGCGGCTTGCGTGGCCAGCTTCATGCTGTCGACCAAAAACAGCCTGGCTTGTTCGGTCCCCATCACGTCGTCGAGCCGATCACCCAGTCGAAACACGCCTTCGCCCAGCGATTGCATGGCGTCATACACCATGCGTTGGGCGCCTGCCTCCAGCCAGGGGCGATGTCCGACCTGTTCCTTGGCCGCAGTGCGCAGCACATCCAAGGCCACAGGCCGGTCTACCAATTCTTGCAGGCGCTTGCGTGCGCGGTTCCAGTCGATCAAAAAGACGATCTGGCTGCCGATGCCTTCCAGAGCTTGTTCAACGGCTTCGAGATTTGGGCAGTCGAAGCTGGCGGTGCCGACGAAGAAGGCTTCGCCTCGGTTTAGCCCGCCGCTGACGTGGGGCTCGATGATCGACCATTTGGCACCCAGCTGTTCAAGCGATTCTTGAAAAAAGGCAAAGCGTAAGCGGTGCAAATCGCTGTAGGTGAGGCTGATGTGCGTGCCCGTGATCTGCATCACCAGCACATGGGCATCGTTGGTGCCGATGTCGTTTTGAATCAGCAGCTTGCTTTCATCGCGCGTAGCGGCGGTGTCCAAGCCTGGGTGTTTGAGCTTGAGTGGTGCTGTGCGGTTGAGCCCGCGCATGAACGCCGCCACCAGAGGGCGATCGGTGTCGTCCAGTTGCCAGACATGCGCGCCATCAATGGTGTCGCTGGCCAGTTCGCTAGCTAGTTGGTTGATCAGCTTGTGCATGTCCATGATGAGCACATGCACGCTGTCGTCTCTGCCATGTCGGCCATGCGTCAGCGAGGTGAGCACATCGTCAGACAGCTTGTCGCCTTTGATCGAATGCAGCCACGATTGCCAATGCCCAACGCGGCCAGACAGATCGTGCTGAAGATGGTGAACCGCCAACAGGGGGCGTGCCATGGTGAGCAGGTCATCCGCCAGGCGTTGTGTCAGCCGCTCCAGATCTGGCAGAAACAGATCCGATCCCGCACGGGTGGCGCTGGCGGGCATGTCGTGCAGCCATTCATCGGCCACATCAGCGGCACGCATTTCTCGCTGCAAATCCAAGGCAGTGTGATCTGGGTTATCCGCATGGTCGGCAGCAGCCTGCAAGGCCGTGAGATACAGCTTCAATCGATCATTCGCTGCCAGCGAAGCTTTGATCCACGATGGCATCAGTAGGCTGGAGCCACCCAATTCGGCAACGGCACCGGTCTTTTCCATTTGCATCCCCTTCGAAACCCAACAGAGTTGAGTCTGGAAGTGGAATGTGACGATTCGATTGCAGTGAAGACAGGAGCGTGGAGAGCTTGATCGACCTCAAACCTATCCTGAGATGGCCTCAGAAATACGCTGCACTAAAGCAGGGCAGCATCGGCCAATCGTCGGTGTCGATGCGTTTGACCAGACCGAGCTTCTCTAGCCCCTGAAGGCGCATGAAGGTGTCAGGGATCACCTGGGCGGACAGCTTGGCCAAGCAGTCTGCCGGCGTATAGCCGTTGACCATTCGCAGCACAGTATGAGATTGCTCGTCGTGGAGTGCCCGGGGGGCCATCGCAAGCGCCTGCCCTTTTTGAGTGCGAATGTAGACAGCGTGGGCATCAGATCGGGGCATGGCGAAACCTCTCGGAGCTGGCTGAAACCACTGGCGCGACGGCGCAGCCGTTTGATTGTGTAAGAGTTGAATGGTCCAAACAAGCTTGAAATGGCTTGTAATTCCCCCGCGTTCAGGTGGAATCAGTGCGCCCGGCAGCGGAAATTTATCGTGCCGAAATGTCAATGGGTTGTGCGGTCGACGTGTATGTGATCCAAACGGATCATGGTCATCACTTGACCCGTTGCTTTTCCAGCTTGCGCGCCAGGGTGCGGCGGTGCATGCCCAGGCGGCGCGCGGTTTCAGAAATGTTGAAGCCGGTTTCGGCCAGGGTTTCGTGGATGCGCTCCCATTCGAGCGTCTTGATCGAGGTGGTGCGTTCGGTCAGCTCGACGTCGGCATCGCCCTCGACCCGCGAAAACGCGGCTTCGATGTCGTCGGTGTTGGCCGGCTTGGCCAGGTAGTGGCGGGCGCCGAGCTTCACAGCTTCGACGGCGGTGGCAATGCTGGCAAAGCCCGTGAGCACCACGATGACCATGTCGGGGTCGTGCGCGTGCAGCACCCGCACGCAGGCCAGGCCCGAATCGCCCACGGCCAGCTTCAGATCAACCACGGCATAGCCGGGGCGATTCGACTGCAGCACCTGCGTGACCCCGTCCAGGCTGGAGGCGCGCAACACCTCATAGCCCCGCCGCTCAAACGAACGGGCCAGGGTGTGGGCGAAGGCGTCGTCGTCTTCAACGATCAGCAGTTGGCGTTGGTCTTCCATGGGCCGCTATTCTGAGGGCATCAGCGTAGACAGGGGTAGGGTGATGATCACTTCGGCCCCACCGCCGGAGCGGTTATGCGCCTGGATGCTGCCACCCAGGGTGCGTGCCACGTTGGTGGACAGAAACAAGCCCAGCCCGCCTCCGGGGCGCCCCTTGCTGGATTCGTAGGGTTTGCCGAAGCGTTGCAACATGTACGCCGAAAAGCCGGGGCCTTCATCGAGCACACGCAGGATCAGGGTGTCGTCTTCACAGCGCGCGATCAGGGAGACGCGCCCCTGCGGCCCGGCCTCTAAAGCGTTGTCGAGGATGTTGTCCACCATTTGCCGCAAGGCGGTGTCAGAAATGATGGGCACGTCGGGCAGGCCCTTGCGGTCGAACTGGAAGTCTTTGACCGGGCGCGTTTGGCACCACTCTGATGTCAGCTCATCCAGAAAAACGTGCAACGTGGTGGCCTCGGGGTGATCGCCCCGGGTTTCGCCGGCCGACAGCAGGATACCGGTGACGATGGCTTTGCAGCGGGCCACTTGCACCTGCATTTGCTCTAGCTCTTCGCGCAGTTCGGGCTCGGCAGCAAACGGGGTCATGCGGGCCCAATCACCCAGGATCACCGACAGGGTGGCCAGGGGGGTGCCCAACTCATGCGCGGCACCCGAGGCCAGCAGGCCGATGCGAACGATGTGCTCTTCTTCGGCAGCGCGTTGGCGCAGATCGGCCAGCCGGGCATCGCGCCGCCGCAGGTTGCGCCCGATGCGGCCAATGAAAATGACCAAAAGGGAGGCGTTGAGCAGGAAGCAGATCAACAGGCCGCCAACATAGTCGGTGGACGGCAAGTGCCCCTCGGTGGTGGCCAATGCCAGTGGCTGGTGCCATTGGGTCAGCCCCACAAAGCACAGGCTGGTGGCTGCCACGATGGCCCAGGTATAGCGTGGGCGCAGCAAAACCGAGCCCAGCACCACCTGTAGCAGGTACAGGTAGATGAAGGGGTTGGCGCTGCCGCCTGAGTAGTACAGCTGGCCCGTGAGCACGGCCACGTCCACCAGCAAGCCCACGAACAGCTCGCCGTTGCTGACGGGCAAGGCCAGCCCGCTGCGCCACCAGCTCACGATGTTGAAGGTGGCGAGCACGCCCAACAGCGTGATCATCTCGACCACCGGCAATTCGATGTCGAGCGCGTAGCGAACGATCAGGATGGTGAGGAACTGGCCGGCCACCGCCAGCCAGCGCATCTCGATGAGTTGCAGCAGGTTGCTGCTGTCGGCTTGCCGTTCGGGGACGCTGTTGGCCCCCTCGTTCAGTGGCGTGTGCTCGGTGGCTTCGTCGTCACGCGTGCGGGGCATGTTCTTGGCGCTCCAGAGCAAGGCGGCGTAGGCGCCGTTCATCCACGATGAGGTAGCCCAAGGCGCCGGCTGTCATGGCAGCCAGGGCAAACCAGGTGAGGGCGTACACCAGGTGATTGTTGCTGAAGCGCAGGACGGTCAAGCCAGGCCGAGGCCAGGCATTCGGGTTGTCGCCCGCTTGGGCAACCGCGTCCACGAAATAAGGGGCCACTGAGGCACTGCTCAGGCCTTGAGCCTGGGCGATGGCCGCGATGTCACGCGAGTACCAGCGGCCTTGTGCGGGATCGTTGTGCCGCAAAAAACCACCGCCAGGTTCGGTGAAGCGCAGCAGACCGACCACATGCTGTGTGCCCGGTTTGTTGAAGGCCGCCAGTTGGCTGGGGGCGCGCAGTTCGGGCGGCACGAAGCCACGGTTTACATACAGCCAGAAACCTTGCTCTGTGCGCAGAGGGGTGAGCACCCAGAAGCCCGATCCCAACTCGGTGGTGGCTTGCACCAGCACCTCATGGGTGTAATCGAACTGGCCGGCAACGGCGATGCGGCGGTATTCGTGCGCCTCAACGGTGAGGCCAGACCATTGTTGGGGGCCGGGGGCGGCCACGGGCTCGCCCTGAACGTGCGCTTGCACGCGGGCGATGAGCGCCTCTTTCCAGGCCAGTCGTTTGACTTGCCAGGTACCCAGTGCGATGAAGCCTGCAAAAGCGAGAACGGCCGCGCCGATCAGCACGACGAGCGTGCGGGTCTGGCGCGGGCCGTTGGTGGACGAAGATGACGTCACGGCATGTTACGCATGGTCTGTGGATCCATGGTGGGCATCATATTCGTGTTCAAGTGATACATCACCCAAATCGAACCGGACAGCATGATGGCCACGATGGCCACCGTGAACACCATGGCCAGCAACGACCAGCCGCCTTCGACCTTCGCATTCAAGTGCAGGAAGTAGACCATGTGGACCACCATTTGCACGGCGGCGAAAGCCAGGATCACGAAAGACGTGACGCGAGGCGTGGGCAGCACCTTGCCCATGACCAGCCAGAAGGGAATGGCGGTGAGGACGACGGACAGGATGAAGCCGATCAGATAGCCCTTGTAGGTGGCGTGGTAGCCGCCTTCTTCGTGGTGGGCGTCGTGGGAATCGTGTGAATGTTGACCCATTTAAAACTCCAAACCTTACATCGAGCCCATCAGGTAGACAAAAGTGAACACGCCGATCCAGATCAGATCCAGGAAGTGCCAGAACATCGACAGGCACATCAGGCGGCGCTTGTTCTCATGGGTCAAGCCCAGCTTGCTGACTTGGGTCATCAAGGTGACCAGCCAGATGGTGCCGAAGGTCACGTGCAGACCGTGGGTGCCCACCAGCGTGAAGAACGCCGACAGGAAGCCACTGCGCCAGGGGCCAGCCCCTTCGTGGATGAGGTGAGCGAATTCGGTGAGTTCCAGGCTCAGGAAGCCCAGGCCGAACAAGCCGGTGATGGCCAGCCAGGCCAGCACGCCACGCTTGTTGTTGTTCTGCATCGAGATCATGGCGAAGCCATAGGTGATCGACGAGAACAGCAGCAAGGCGGTGTTGACGGCCACGACGGGCAGCTCGAACAGGTCGGCGCCCGAGGGGCCGGCTGCATAGTTGCGGCCCAACACGGCGTACACCGCGAACAGCACGGCGAACATCAGGCAGTCGCTCATCAGGTAGAGCCAGAAGCCCAGGAGCGTGCCTTGTTGGGGATGGTGATCACCGTTGTCGTAGAAGACCGGTGCGGTTTGAGAAGCAATGGCCATGATGACGTCTATACCTCTTGCGATCAGGCTGCCGAAGCCAGCGATTGTTCGCGAGCCTGTTCGGTGCGAGCCACCTCATCAGCGGGGATGTGGAAGTCGCGGTCGTAGTTGAAGGTGTGGAAGATCGCGGAGCCGATGGTGGCGATGAAGCCCAGCGCGGCGAACAACCACATGTGCCAGATCAGAGCGAAGCCGGTGCCGGTGGCCAGCATGGCGATCACGAAGCCAGAAGCGGTGTTCTTGGGCATGTGAATCGACTTGAAGCCGGTCATGGGCTGCTTGGCGCCGCTTTGCTTCATGTGGTGCCAGGCATCGGTTTCATGCACGATGGGCGTGAAGGCGAAGTTGTAGTCAGGCGGAGGCGAAGCGGTGGACCACTCGAGGGTGCGACCACCCCAGATGTCGCCGGTTTCGTCACGCAGTTGATCGCGCTTGAGGTAGCTCACCACCAACTGGATCAGGAAGGACCCGATGCCCAGGGCGATGATGCCGGCGCCCACTGCAGCGATCTGGAACCAGATCTGCAGGGAAGGATCATCGAAGTGGTTCATGCGGCGGGTCACGCCCATCAGGCCCAGCACATACAGCGGGCTGAAGGCGACCCAGAAGCCAATGAACCAGCACCAGAACGACACCTTGCCCCAGAACGGGTCGAGCTTGTAGCCGAAGGCCTTGGGGAACCAGTAGTTGATGCCGGCGAAGAGGCCGAACAAGACGCCGCCGATGATCACGTTGTGGAAGTGCGCGATCAGGAACAGG
>JAGWLR010000024.1 GCA_028864885.1 Burkholderiales bacterium
GTCGAGGGCTATTACGACCACTTGTTGCGCTTCATCGATCAGAGCCGCGACAGTGGCTTCCTGTGGCCTGACGTTCAGGAACTGCTCTTGGTGGACACGGATGTCACCCGCATGCTCGACCGCCTTAAAGCCGAGTTCATCGAGCTACAAAAACAAACGCCGCCAGAGGCCCCGGATGCAGGGCCTGGCGGCGTGGTCCCCGGGATCTGAACGATCCCGGCTCGCTGGTTTCAAATCAAACGGCAGCTTCGTCGGTTTCGCCGGTACGAATGCGCACCACCTGCTCCACTGGTGTCACGAAGATCTTGCCATCGCCGATCTTGCCAGTCTTGGCAGCCTTGATGATGGCGTCGATGCAGCGTTCAACGTCATCACCCTTGACCACGACTTCAATCTTGACCTTGGGCAGAAAGTCAACGACGTACTCTGCGCCACGGTACAGCTCGGTGTGACCCTTCTGACGACCGAAACCCTTGACCTCCGTCACCGTCAACCCGGTGACGCCCACTTCTGCCAGGGCTTCACGAACTTCTTCCAGTTTGAACGGTTTGATGATGGCGGTGATTTGTTTCATAAACGGGTTCTCCAAAAGTCTTATTTAATCACGACTGAACAGGTTCAGGCACGGAACTTCGAAGTGATCGGGTATCGCCAATCGCGCCCAAATGCACGGTGCGTGATGCGAATCCCTACCGGGGCCTGACGGCGCTTGTATTCGTTGATCTTGATCAGCCGGGTGACCTTGTCCACATCGGCACGGTCGTAGCCCGCCGCCACGATGTCTTCGATTGATTGATCAAGCTCCATGTAGCGTTCCAGAATCGCATCGAGCACCTCGTACTCTGGCAGGCTATCCTGGTCTTTCTGGTCGGGCCGCAACTCGGCTGAGGGGGGGCGAGTGATGATGCGCTCAGGGATTGGTTCAACCTTCCCCTGCGCCACGGCTTCGGCGTTGCGCCAACGGGCCAGGCGGTACACCAGCGTCTTGGCCAGATCCTTGATGACCGCAAAGCCACCGGCCATGTCGCCATACAGGGTGCAGTAGCCCGTGGCCATCTCGCTCTTGTTGCCTGTCGTCAACACGATGGACCCCGTCTTGTTGGACAAGGCCATCAACAACGTGCCGCGAATGCGAGCCTGGATGTTCTCTTCGGTGGTGTCGGCCGTGCGACCGACGAACAAGGGTGCCAGGGCCTCGTTGAACTGTTCAAACATGGGCTTGATCGAGATCTCGTCGTGCTGCACGCCCAAGCGGTCGGCCATGTCCTGGGCGTCGATCCACGAGATGTCTGCCGTGTAGGGCGACGGCATCATCACGGTGCGCACCTTGTTGGCACCCAAGGCATCGACGGCAATGGCCAGCACCAAGGCTGAGTCGATACCTCCAGACAAGCCGATGATGGCACCGGGAAATCCGTTCTTGCCGATGTAATCGCGCACGCCGCAGACCAGAGCCGACCAGATCTCGGCCTCGTAACTGGGTGGCTCGGCTAGTTCGCCTTTCACGCCCCCATCGGGCAACAAGGCGGCGTGCAAGGTTTGAACCTCAAAACTCGCCGCCCGGGCGGCGACCCGCCCTTTTGCGTCCACCACGAACGAGGCCCCGTCAAACACCACCTCGTCTTGCCCCCCCACCAAGTGGGCATACACCAGTGGCACGCCCATTGATTGAGCGCGCTCAGACATGCGTTCTTCGCGTTCAGCGCGCTTGCCTGCATGGAAGGGCGAAGCGTTGAGCACCACCAATGCCTGTGCGCCTAGCGCTCGCGCCGATTCAGCAGGTTCATCAAACCAGGCGTCCTCGCAAATCAGCAGCCCGATCTTCCAGCCCAAGACATCGACCACAACCGGGCCCAGCCCAGCTTCGCGTCCGCCCACAAAATAGCGTCGCTCATCGAACACCTGGTAATTGGGCAGTTCGCGTTTGGCGTAAGAAGCAACAACTTGACCCGCATGCAACAAGCTCGCCGCGTTGAGCCGTCGGGGTACCGACCAGGAACGGGTGCGCAGGTCTTCGCCTGGCCCCATGCGGGGGTGACCGATCACCAGATGCAGGTCAGGCAGGTCGGCCAGTTCGCGGGCCACCTTGTCCAGCGCTTGATCGCAGGCCTGCATGAAAGCAGGACGCAACAGCAAATCCTCTGGCGGATAGCCGCACAGGGCCATTTCAGGGGTGACCACCAAACGAGCGCCGTTGGCGTAGGCTTGGCGAGCCGCCGCCACGATGTTGTTGGCGTTACCCGTGAGGTCGCCGATGACAGGATTGAATTGCAGCACCGCTACATTCAAGGCTTGGGTGGGCGCAGCAGTCGACAAAAGGGTCATGGAAAACGAAGAATCAAGAATTCAAGCCAGCATGGTAGCGGGCCTGAAGCCGACTTGGCACAACGACGTGTCTGAGATCGCTGCCAGCGAGTGGGACGCCCTGACGGCGGGACAACGAGGCAGCAGCCCGTTTTTGCGCCATGCCTGGCTGGACGCTCTGAGCCGCAGCGATTGCGTCAGCCCGCGAACCGGCTGGCGCGCCCGTATCCTGACCTTACGGGGTGCCCAGGGGCAACTCGTCGGTGCCTGTCTCCTTTATTTGAAAACCCACTCCTGGGGTGAATACGTTTTCGACTGGGCTTGGGCAGACGCCTACGACCGCCAAATGCCCCCAGACGAGGGCGGCTACTACCCCAAGCTCGTATCCGCCGTGCCGTTCTCGCCCATACCGGGCCCTCGCTTGCTGACCACGTCTACTCTGACGTCAGCCGAACGCCAGGCGACACAACAGCGAATGCTGGCCGAAATCGCCCAGGCGGTGGATACCGAGAAATGGTCGTCGGCACATCTGCTTTTCTTGAGCGACGCCGACGTGGCCGCGGCCCGATCCAGTGAGTGGTTGATCCGTCAAGGCGTTCAGTTCCATTGGCAAAACCGCCCCGATCAGCCCTATCTTGATTTCGATGATTTTCTCGCTAGCTTGCAACGCGACAAGCGCAAGAAGATCAAACAGGAGCGCCGCAAGGTGGAAGAAGCCGGCGTGAAGTTTCGCATTCTGGAAGGCGCTGACATCCAGCCAACGGATTGGGTGTTTTTTGATCGCTGCTACCAGCAGACGTACCTGGAGCGAGGACAAGCGCCCTATCTCAGCACCGACTTCTGGCTGCAGGTTGGGGAGTCGATGCCATCGTCGTGGGTGATGGTGCAGGCTTTCGAGAACGCAAGCCCCATTGCTTGCGCCCTGCTGGCCGTAGACCGTCAAAGCCGAGTCGCCTACGGTCGCTACTGGGGCGTGCTCAAAGCGGTGTCTTGCCTGCATTTCGAGGCGTGCTACTACCAACCCCTGCAGTGGTGCATCGCCAACGGCTTTCAATCATTTGAAGGCGGTGCGCAGGGCGAACACAAGCTGGCGCGAGGGCTGACGCCGGTGGCCACCTACTCCGCACACTGGATCCGACACAAAGGATTTCGAGAAGCGGTTGGCCGGTTCTTGCAGCGAGAGGAAGTCGGGGTCGCGGGCTACATCAGCGAGTTGGATGAGCGGGCACCGTTCCGCAACGCACAATGACAAACACAGCCCGTTACACCTGTTGACCCAAACGTCAATCTGTTCCATCAAGTTATCCGGAATCGCTCCGAAAAGGTGTGAACTGCACTTTTATATCAGTCGGGGTGTCCATGTCTTCCTTCATCGACGCGATGATCATGGGGGCGCCCAACCAACTCCGTCGGCTGCCCAAGGCCACCTGGCCTGCTGTACTCGCTCTGGGCCTGTTGATCGGATTGGTGATGACGTCCTCGTCACACCATGCCTGGCATGCGGCCGGGCTGACCTTGCTGTTTTTCTGTTCGGCGACGCCGCTTTGGTTCATGAACCGATGGCGCCGCCATGTTCGCGTGGCCCGCGCCGCAGAAGCCACCTGGCAAGCTTTGCTGGACGGCTCCGAGGACGCTGTCATGGTCTTGCACGAGCGGCGAGACGACATGGGCGCCAAGTTGGGCTTTCGGATCGTGCGAGCCAACCGCCAGGCCAAGGCCTGGTTCGGGCAAGGACGCCCTGACCTGATCGGGACTGATCTGGCTGAATTGTTTCCCCTGCCGCATTACCAGTTGTTCTTCCAGCGCCTGAATCGGGCTCGCAAGTCGCGCTGCGCGGTCACGGAAGAACACCGGTATCACGTCGGAGCGTCAACCCAAGCAACCTTGCCCGCCTGGCTGCATCATCAGATCATCCCCATTCCTGAGGGCATCGCGCTGGTCTCTCGTGACACCAGTGAGGCGCACCATGCCATCGATGCACTCAAGGAGCAGGAATCCTTTTATCGAACCCTTGTGGAAAGCCTGCCCGTCGCGGTGGTAGCCAAGAGCGTTCGCCCTCAAACCCACGACCGCTATCTGGTGTGGAATCGTGCTGCCGCTGAAGCCATGCAACTGTCCCCCGAAGCGGTGATTGGCAAGACGCCACGCGAGGTCATGCCGCCTGAGGTGGTGCAACGCAACGAACAGCACGATGCCATGCTGCTGCAAAACCCTCAGCCGCATCACTTTCCTGGATTGCCGTTCAAAACCGCCAAGGGCGAACGCATTCTGGACATGATCAAGACCCCGGTGTTTGGCGCCGACGGCCAGATGGACCATATCCTGACGATCGCACGCGACATCACCGAGCAAAAGCAAGCAGCCGAGAAATTGCGACTGGCCTCGCGAGTGCTGGAAGAAACAGGCGATGCCGTGGTGGTGTCAGATGGCCTGGATCGCATCCTGATGGTGAATCCAGCGTTCACCCATCTGAGTGGCCTGTCGCCTGCCGAAGTCATCGGCAAGAGCGCCGAGTTGATTGGACTGCCCCCCTTGCGTGAAGGCCATCTATCCGGCATCGAGCAAGCGCTCAAGCAGCAACAACGCTGGTCCGGCGAAAGCCACCAGATTTGCCAGGATGGCCGCAAGGTCGACACCTGGATGAGCGTGAGCACCTTGCGTAACGAGGCCGGCCGCGTCTCGCAACACGTTCGCGTTTACAGCGACATCAGCATCCTCAAGGCACAGCAACAAGAACTGATCGAGCAGGCCCGCCATGACAGCCTCACCGGTTTGCCCAATCGGCGGGCATTCTGCGAACGGCTGGATCAGGCAATCGCACGCTCGCGTCGCAACAAGCAGACCTTGGCGGTGCTGTACGTCGATCTGGATGGCTTCAAGGGCATCAACGATCAGTACGGCCACGCAGCAGGCGATCGCTTGCTGAAGGAAGCCTCGGCACGGCTGCAAAGCTGTGTGCGCACTACCGACACGGTTTGTCGGCTGGCCGGCGATGAGTTCACGGTGATTTTGGAAGGGGCCGGTCACCTGAACGAACTGGAACGCGTGTGCCAGCGCATCGTCGACAAGCTTTGCCTGCCGCTGGAGTTGAAAGCGGACACGGTGGCCATCAGCGCCAGCGTGGGGGTCGCCATTTGGGAAATGCACGAAACGGCAGACTCCTTGTGCGTCCGAGCCGACAAAGCCATGTACGCTGCCAAACATGCCGGCAAGGCGTGCTTTCATCTGGCAGAACCAGGCGGCTCACTGGACATCTTGATGACACCGCGCGTCGTGGGTGAAGACTGAGCGCCCCCTCGATCAAGGGGCGCACCAGACCGGTGCAAAGCCCCAAGGATGACACGGGTACTGGTATAAACCACTAATTCGAGACCCGGCGCCTGTCGTCGGGGTGTCACACACACCCATCACCCGCCCGTCACCGCATGACCGATTCCAGCCGAACACCTGCCACCAAGCCCCGCGTCGTCATCATTGGTTGCGGGTTTGGTGGACTTGAAGCAGCCAAGGCGCTCTCCCATGCGCCGGTTGAAATCGTCGTCATTGACCGCACGAATCACCATCTGTTCCAGCCGCTGCTGTACCAGGTGGCAACCGCCGGTTTGCCCGCGCCAGCCATTGCCGGTCCGATCCGGCACATCCTGCGCAAACAGATCGCCCGCGGCAACCTGACCGTGCTGATGGGTGAAGTGACCTCGATCGACACCGCGTCCAACTGCGTGGTGATCGATGGGGGGGAACACATTCACTACGACCACCTCGTCGTCGCGGCGGGAGCCACCCACTCGTATTTCGGGCGAGATGACTGGGCCAAATACGCGCCAGGATTGAAAACCCTGGGGGATGCCTTCACGATTCGGCGCCGCGTGCTGACCGCGTTCGAGCAAGCCGAGCGTGAGACTGACCCGGCCAAGCGCGAGCCCTGGCTCACGTTTGCCGTGGTGGGGGCTGGCCCCACTGGTGTCGAAATGGCCGGTACGCTGGCCGAAATCGCCCAGCAAACCCTGAAGTCGGAATTCCGCCGCATCGACTCTCGACGCGCCCGCGTGATCTTGCTGGAAGGCGCTGGCCGCGTTTTGGGTACCTTTCCGGAAGACCTGTCAGAGCGCGCCAAAGAACAACTCAAGGGCCTCGGTGCTGAAGTGTTGACCGGCGCCAAAGTCACCAACATCACGGCGTTCGGCATCCACTACGACACCATGGAGCCGGGTGCCGATGGGACGCCCGTTGCGGTATCGCATTTCCTGCCCAGCCGCACGGTGGTGTGGGCTGCCGGCGTGGCCGCGTCTCCGTTGGGGCGTGCCCTGGCCAAGAGCACCCATTGCCAACTCGACCGTGCTGGCCGGGTGGTCGTTCAGCCTGACCTGAGCCTGCCAGATCATCCCAACCTTTACGTGGTGGGCGATCTGGCCCATGCCAAGAGCTATCTTGACCCACACAACCCCACGCCCGTCCCTGGGGTGAGCCCGGGCGCCAAGCAGATGGGGCGCAAAGCCGCCTTCAACATCCTGCGGCGCCTGGAGAACAAGGAGACCCAGGCCTTCCGTTACTTCGACTACGGCAACCTGGCCACCATCGGCAAGCGGGCGGCCGTTGCGGTGCTGGATCTGCCCTATATCAACAAGCGGGTCAAATTCAGCGGCTTTTCTGCTTGGCTGTTCTGGCTGTTCGTGCACGTCTACTTCCTGATTGGGTTCCGCAACCGCACCGTCGTGATGCTGGACTGGGCTTGGGCTTACTTCACTTCGCAGCGCCACGCCCGGGTGTTCCCCGACCCGCACGCCCTGGAGCCCAACGCCATGCTGGTTCGGGTTACGCCACCAGCTGCGCCGCCGGTCAGCGTGTCGGCCGTGCATCCACCTGCGGCGACGCCTACCAGCAACACCTCCAGCAGCGCCGGACAAACCGCCCCTGCTCGTTGAGCGGTCACGCGGGGCCCAGCCCCCGCTTGGCATACAGGCGTGGCAACATGGACGGGTGTTCAGAGCCCTGCCGTGAGTGCCATGCCCGATTTGACTGTTGACCATCCTGTTCTCGCTCGATTGACTGCCTTGCGCGCCGCCATGGCCGAACGGGGCTGGCAGGCGGTGCTGATCCCTAGCAGCGACCCCCATCTGTCTGAATACCTGCCAGGCCATTGGCAAGGACGTGAATGGTTCAGCGGCTTTACCGGCTCTTCGGGCACCTTGGTCGTGGCGGCCCAAAGCGCCGCGCTGTTCACTGACAGCCGTTACTGGGAGCAAGCCGAATCGGAGCTTTCGGGCACTGGCATCGATCTGGTCAAACTGGAAGGCCCTGCGGTCCCAGCCTACGTTCGGTGGTTGCGCACCCAGGCGACTGCAGGCGTCTTGGCGGTAGACGGGGATGTGCTGGCCCTGGCGCAAACGCAACCCTTGCAACAAGCCCTGACCGAAGGGGGCTGGACGCTTGCGACTGGCGAGGATCCATTGGCTGGGGTGTGGCCCGAACGCCCCGCCCTGCCCGCGGCGAAGGTCTATGAACACCGGCCTCCGTTCGCTGCCACACCGCGTCACGCCAAGTTAGCCACCCTTCGCCAAGCCCTGAAAGTCAAGGGTGCCACCCATCACTGGATCTCGACCCTGGACGATCTGGCCTGGGTGTTCAATCTGCGCGGCTCGGATGTCGACTACAACCCTGTCTTCCTGGCGCATGCCCTGGTCACCCAGGATTCGGCCACGCTGTTTGTGGCTGATGGCAAAGTGCCCGCGTCTTTGCGCGAGACACTGGCGCAGGAGGGCGTTGCGATTTCGGAATACAGCCTGGCGCGATCTGCCTTGAAAGCTCTGCCGTCTGACGCGACCTTGTTGATCGACCCCAAGCGGGTCACCTGGGGATTGCGTCAGGCCGTGCCCGAAGGTGTACGTGTTATCGAAAGCCTCAACCCCAGCACCCTGGCCAAATCCTGCAAAACAGAAGCCGAGGCACAACACATCCGCACCGCCATGGAGCGCGATGGTGCCGCCATGGCCATGTTTTATGCCTGGTTTGAAGCAGCGCTGGGCCACGAATATGTCAGTGAACTGACGGTAGACGAACGCTTAACGGCAGAGCGCACACGGCAGCCCGACTTCGTGAGCTTGAGTTTCCCGACCATCGCGGGCTTCAATGCCAATGGGGCCCTGCCTCACTACCGAGCCACCGAACAGAACCATGCCGTGATCAGCACGCCCCAAGGCCTGACGGCAGAAGGTTTGTTGTTGATCGACTCAGGGGCGCAGTATTGGGGTGGCACCACCGACATCACCCGCGTGTGGGCCATCGGTACGCCTTCCGCCGCGCAAAAGCGCGACTTCACCCTGGTGCTCAAGGGCACGATTGCGCTGTCGAGGATGAAGTTTCCGAAGGGAACCCTGGCGCCGATGCTGGATGCGATCGCGCGCGCGCCCTTGTGGGACCAGGGGCTCGATTTTGGACATGGCACAGGCCACGGAGTGGGTTACTTCCTGAACGTGCATGAAGGCCCGCAATCGATCTCAAAAGCCATCCCCGACGCCAACATGGCGATGCAGCCCGGGATGGTGACGTCCATCGAACCGGGCCTTTATCGCCCAGGACTATGGGGCATCCGCATTGAAAACCTGGTCATGAATGTGGCGGTGCCGCCGGCAGTGGCCGACGCTCAGCCCGGCGCCCCCGAATATGGCGACTATTTGGCCTTTGAAACCCTGAGCCTGTGTCCGATTGATACCCGTTGCATCGACATCCAATTGCTAAGGGCCGACGAAGTAGCGTGGCTCAACGCCTACCACGAAGAGGTCCGCAGAAGGGTCAGCCCCCTGCTCGGCGGCGCCGCCTTGAACTGGCTCATCCAGCGCACGGCCCCCCTGTGATGGGATGACTTTTCGGGATACGAGACATCCATCACGGACTTCTGTACGCCCCCCCGCAAGTAAGCGGCTAGTCCAAATTTCGTCTGCCGGGTAAAGTTGTTCGCATACCAACTGACCCGGTCTTGCCCATCCCGGACCGTCGCTCAGAAGCAGTTTGGGATGCAGCAGGAGCCCTCCATGAACGACGATCAAAGCGCCGAATTGGCACGCAAGCAGTTCATGGACATGCAAGCCATGTTGATCAAGCTGCGTGATGGCCTGCTCAACCTCAGCGCCTCCCTGCAAGAGCTGGCTCTGGTGTCTGACGACGAAGCCATGCAAGTGGCCCGAGTCGAAACCGAACAACTGCTATCCAGATTGCGCGGCTGATTCTCGTCACGGGGCCCGTCGGGCCCCGATCCATTTTTCCAGCAGCGTGAACAATTCTTGGGGCATCACCGGCTTGCTAATGTAATCGTTCATCCCCGCTGCCAGACATTGTTGGCGATCCTGCTGTGTTGCATGCGCCGTCATGGCAATCACCGGCACACGCGAGTTCGCCCCACCTTGGGCTCGCAGTTGCCGGGTGGCCTCATACCCATCCAGGCCCGGCATCTGGATGTCCATCAGCACCGCATCGAACGATTGCTGCGCCAGTAAAGCCAAGGCCTCCTCTCCGTTTGAGGCAATGGCCACCCACATGCCCGCCACATCCCGCAGCAGCTCGCCGGCCACCATCTGGTTGAATTCGTTGTCCTCGACCAGCAGCACGCTGCGCCCTTTCAAGCCGGGCCACTCGGTCGGCGCAGACTGACGGGGCATGAGCGGCGAAGAAACAGGCGCGGGCAATGGCTTCGGGTCGGCCTTGCGCAGCTTCAAGTCAAAGTGAAAATCGCTGCCTTGCCCCGGCACGCAGTGCGCCGACAACTCGCCACCCATCAGCGCCACCAACTGCTGACTGATGACCAACCCGAGCCCCGTGCCACCAAAGCGCCGCGCCATGGAGGCATCCGCCTGTGCAAAGGGCTGAAACACGCGGTGTTGTTGTTCACTGGTCATGCCGATGCCCGTGTCTCGCACTGAAAAATGAATGCGCTGCTCGTTCGGCGTGGATGAAAGCGGTTGAATCGAAACGACCACGCCACCCCGCTCCGTGAACTTGACAGCGTTGTTGCACAGGTTGATCAGCACCTGTCCTAGCCGATTGGCATCGCCCATCCACTGGCCTCGCAAGCCAGGGTCGATCTGCACCCCCCATGACAGCCCCTTGCTGATCGCCTTGTCTTCGACGATGGACGACACCCGCCCCATGACGGCATCGAATTCGAAGGGCTCGTACTCGAGCTGGATAGCACCCGCCTCGATCTTCGACCAGTCCAGAATCTGATCCATCAGGGCCAGCAAGGCCCGACCGGCTTCGTGCGATTTGGTCAAATATTCTTGCTGCTTGGGGTTGAGCGGGGTGCGCAAGGTCAACTCGGTCATGCCCAGGATCGCATTCATGGGCGTGCGGATCTCGTGGCTCATGTTGGCCAGAAACTGACTCTTGGCCCGTTCAGCGGCTTGTGCGGACAAACGCTTTTCGTCCAGCTCGCACACCGTGACTTGAAGCCGGGATCGCATGGATTCGATGGACTCCAGGATCCGCCCAAATTCGTCCGCCTGACCCGCCACCACGGTACGCTCGTAATCGCCGTCACCGATGCGGCTCAAGGCCTGCTGGACATCCGCCACGCGCTGCACCAAAGGGCGAATCCACCAGCGTTGCACGGCCCACCACCAAAACACTGACAAGCCGATGGCCGCCAACGCCATGCCCAGGCTGATCCGTGTCACGGTAGCCGACGCCTCAGCCTCAACGCTTTCGCTTTCTGCGCGCGCCAGATCGGTGGCGTGTTCGATGGCCTGCCGATGCTTGACGAACAAAGGCACCAAGGTGTCCTCATAGACCTGCCTCGCGCGGATGACATCGTGATGCGCCACGGCTGGCATCAGGGATTGCTCGATCACCGAAAAATATTGGCGCGCAGGCGCCGGGGCAACATCCGTGAACGCATCATTGATCTCAACCGAGTCGATCTGACGTGCCCAATCGCTCACCTTGGATTCGTAGCGGCTGCGCGAAGCCAGTGCGCGTTGAAGCAGCGCCTGGCTGCGGTCGAATTCATGTCGCTCGGCCGCCAACAGGGCATCGGTCACGTCCAGATGCTGGTCCACAATGTACAGGCTAGGTGGCAAGGCATCAGCCACCAGATCATGCTCACGGCGGATCTCGTGATAAAGCGGGCCGTTAATGCGGACGACATACAGGGCATACCCCGCCAACAGCAGAAACAGCGCCATCACAGCCAGACCGGCTGCGTTATAGATCGTCGTTTTGGTGCGCAGTGACGCAAACTCGAGTTTCATCACCATCCTTCGGCA
The DNA here is from genome assembly GCA_028864885.1 of Burkholderiales bacterium. Taxonomy (GTDB): domain Bacteria; phylum Pseudomonadota; class Gammaproteobacteria; order Burkholderiales; family Burkholderiaceae_C; genus Aquabacterium. The sequence goes on from JAGWLR010000024.1 coordinate 11,559, forward strand.
TCCCGTCTAGAAGCGAAAGCTCAAGCCAATATCGGTCAACACCTCGCCCCCTTTGTCCTGCGACTCGACAGGAAAGGCGCGCCGGTAAACCACTTCATACTTCAAGCCCAGCTTATCAGTCAGTTTATTGCGTATTCCCAGGGTTACCGTGGTGTAAGACTCACGCGAACTCCATTCATTGCCCCAGTTGAACTTGACTGCCAGCGAGTCGGTCACGGCCCAGCGAGCCTTGAGTGACATGGCGTACAGCAACTCAGAAACGGTAAACCCTTGGTCGACAGTGGCTTCGCGGTAGCCGGAGCCCAATTCGGCATCTACCTCCCAGGTCTCACTGCCCCCAAATTTGCGGCCTCCACCGGCCCGGATCGATTGAGCCCGGCGATAGAAGCCGAATCGGTCGTAGCGCGTGCGTGGTGAAACGAAGGCGTAATAAGGCGATTCCTCAATGAATCGTTTGTACTTGAGGCTGGCATCGTACTTGTCGCTGTCGACTTCGACTGGGGTGCCCTCAAGTTTGATGAACTCTCGATCAAAGCGGAACTCGCCATCCAGTTCACTGCCGGGCATGGGGCGCGTGAAGTCTGCGGACAAGGAGATGTTTCGGGTGGTGTAAGCTGATTTGGCGAGCGAGTAATGCCCATCGACCTCGCCACTCCATGTTTGGGGTGCTTCTGCCGTTGCGGCCCCGACAGGGGTGATCACCCCACTCAACAGGCCGCCAAGCGCCCAAGTCCATCGCTTCAAAGTCACCCTACAGTTCCTCCGCTCTTTTGCGACCAAAAACGAAATTCTCTCAGCTCGACCTGATCAGGTTCGTGAATGCCATGAATACACCTGGATGTGATATTGGTATCACCACCAATTTGAACCACGCCGGATGCCGCCTAGAGTTCGTTCAACACAACGCATCAACGCCAGGGAGGACTTCTCATGGGACACGGAAAAAAATCGACTCGGTGGCTGACTTCTTCACTGCTGGCCAGCTTGTTTGGCGCCGGCATGGCTCACGCCAGCACGCAACTGGTTGATCAGGTTGGTGGACTGAGCAAGGCTGAAAATGCCATCCAGACCACAACGGGCCGCACCTTCGTGTCCACCAAAGGGGCCTTGTATGAGATCGCTCAAGATGCATGGGGCAACCGAAGCGCCTCACCGCTGCCCATCAAGTTGAGCACGGGCGCCAGCACCTGCTATTTCACGGGCTTGACTGAGTATGCGAGCACGCTGTATGCCACCTGCGCGGAAAACACCCTCTTGCCCAGTGCCCCGAAACACTTGCTGGCGATGGACCTCAGCGTGCCCTCTGCCCCGTTGAAAGAGATCGCAAGCTTGCACGATTCGGGCTTTCCGAATGGCCTGGCAGCCGATGGCGCCGGACATCTGTATTACGCCAACACGACGCTGCTGAGCCCCGGTGCAATATGGCGCATCACATTGTCAGGCCGCTTCACCGTGGCGCAAGAGCAGGAGTTCTACAAATTCCCGATTTGCACAGCCAACGGCCTGAAGTTCTGGCAAAACCACCTGTACGTAGGAACCAACCCGCCCACGTTTGTTGGGCCGTCTCAGGTGCTGCGCTATGACGTGACCGCCTCTGGCCTGAGCAACAAAGTGATTGTGTACACCAGTTGGAACGTGATCGACGACTTTGAATTGGTGCAAGGCGGCCTGGTGGTGGCGGAATACCTGGGCAACAAGGTCTCGCACATCAGTGAGACCGGCACGGTGTTGCACACAGCCAGCTTTTCATCGCCGACAAGCCCCCATGTGGTGCAAGATGCCGCGCGCGGCCAGCAGGAGCTGCTGGTCACCGAAGCCGGGGCCAACCGGGCCAGCTGGTTGACCACCGATTGGGGGCTCAGCCCCCGCTGAGCTCAGGGCGCGTGGCCGGATTCCCAGGCCTCTCGAATCAGCCGTCCGCATTCAACCGAGCGAACTGCGGGCTTGCCATCAGGGGCGTCACTGAAGATGCCTTTGCGCTCTTCGCGTGCCACGATGCCGTAGTAACGATGCGCCGCATCAATCCAGGGGTAAAAGCCAAACGCCCCTGGGCTGCTGAAGGCGCCATCGCCCACGACCGGGTCGTCTTCGACCCAGTGCCCAATCGAGTAATGCCAGGCTTCATTCGGGGGAATCGGCGTTTTCAGGGCATCGCCTGGGCAGGCTTGGGGATTGGTGCACACGGGGTGAGCCCCCAGCAACCCACTGATCTTCAGATCGCCACGAACCATGGCGCGTAGGAACTGCCCGTAGTCTGCAGCATTGCTCTGGGCCCCCCCTGCGAGTTGCGGCTGGATGTAGCTCAGATCCCATGCTGCGCCGACCTTGCCCAGCCCTTGCTTGATGGCCGACGCCAGGCCCTCGTTATCCAACTTACCCAAGCCCATCAAGACAGCGTGCTCTTGCATGTGGCCACCGCTGTAATAGAAGTGGCCGATCGTATCGGGGTCTTGTTTGCCGCGATGGTTGAGGAGACTGGACTGACACTCTTCCACCGTCTGCCCTTTGCGACACATCCGAAAGCCGGTGTAGCCACTTTGGAAGTTCAGGAATCGGATGTCGTCCTGGGTCAGGCTGCCCCCACGTCGCTCGGCCACATAGGCGCCGTAGATCCACTTGGATGCGGACGCAATCTGCAACTTGGTTTGCGCCGTGGGAGCATCCATCCCAGATTGACCGCTGGCCAATACCGCACGACCATCACCAATTTCCCAATAAAACGGCTGAGCCTCCTGGCATTGAGGGGCTCCGGCAGCCACGGCCTGGGCGGCATGGGCGCGCTCAGCCAGCGTCGCATGAGGTGCATAGGATGCGGGGGCAGCGTGCGCGACCGCAGCCAAGATGCCCCCAGCCGCGCCAACCCACCCTTTGGTGAAAGTACGTTGCATGGTCGATCCTTCCTGTTTGACGATGATCGCCCAGAACAACGCACCACACTCCCGTGTGGATGACGAGATGACTTCCGGCCACTGACGGGTTTTGAGTCCACAGTCCGGCTTGCCCCACAAGCGCTCGACAGGGATCCGCTCGGCCGCCTTCTGCACCCAGCAGTTCCATGTCTGAACGCGAGGTTTCAATGGTGATGACGTCGGCATCCATGTCGGCAATGGCCTGGATGATGTCGTTGAACTCGGAATAGCACATGTGTGCGGCTCTGCGCCTCATCGCCCACGCCGATGGCTGCGATCTTGAAAGATTCGAGGCCCAATCCAGATAGGTCTTATCGCTCCAATGCACGCTTTTCGGTAGTGTCCTGGACACATAGAAGCGCAAGGCCGTCATAGTGCACCATGCGCATCATTGCTGATGCTTTCATACTGACCCTCCGGCGGATGCTTGGCGGGCGAGTTGCTGACGCCGCCAGTGCAGGTACAGCGCTGGGATCAGGTTGGTGCTGCGCAGCGCGCTCCAGACCAGTCCGCCGAGAATCACCACGGCCAGACCCTGCTCGGGCGCTGCCCCCTGGCCCAGGCCCAGCGCGGTAGGTAGCATCCCAAGAATCGCCGTCACTGCGGTCAGCATGATCGGACGGAAGCGCACCTGGATCGCCTCGCGCACGGCGTCGTCGACCGACATGCCGGCATCCTCGTTGCTCCGCGCCCGATCGAGCAGCACGATGGAGTGGCGCAAGCCGATGCCTACCAGGGTCAGGAAGCCAACCATACCCGTGGCGTTCAGACCGACACCGCTGAGCACCAGCGCCACTGTGCCGCCGGTGAGCGCTAGAGGAATCTCGAGCAACAGCAGGCCCGGAATGAGCATGCCGTCGAACTGCAGCATCAGAATGCCGACCATGATCGCGAACGCCGCCAGTGTCGCCAGCAGCAGACCGATCGCCGCCTGTTCGAGTTCTGCCGCCAGGCCGCCGAAGGCGATGCGGTAGCCAGAGGGCAGATGCAATCCGGAAAGTGCGCGGCGTGCCTGCGCCTCCGTGCTGCCCAGCGGTCCAGTTGGCGTGGCCAGGATATCCAGCGCGCGCGCGCCGGCGATGTGGCGGATCTGGTTGGGCGTCTCGACCAACTGGAGGCTCGCGAGCTGACCGAGCGGTGTCCACCCGCCCGGAGTGCGCATAGGCAGGGCGGCCAGTTCTGCGAGCGAGCGCTGCGGCGCGTCGGCCAGACGGATGTAGAGATCCAGCGGCACGTTGCCCTCGGGCACACGACTGATGACCTTGCCGTCGATCAGCGGTTCAAGTTGCGCATACAGGGTCGCGGGAGTCAGGTCATGGACCGCGAGGGCATGGGCGCGCGGTTCGATCTGAAGCTGTGTGACGGGATAGCCATCGTTGTTGAACACATCGGCCAGCGCCGGAATGTGGCGCAGACGTGAGGTGATGCTCTGCGCGATCTGCCTCAACTCCGACACGCTCGCGCCAAAAACGTGAATCACAAAGGGTTGCGGCAAGCCCGACAAGCTCTCGCCGACACGCTCAATGGTCGGCGTGCCGACCGCGACCTGCACGCCGGGAAGCTGAGACTCACGCTGGATGCGTTCGCCGATGGCATCCAGCGCGTTGACGCTCACACCGGGCTTGAGCACCACTTGGATCTCTCCGGCATACGCTGGTTCAGTATAGGTGGTTGATGATGCGGAGCCGATGCGAGCGTAGACATGCGCGACCGCCGGGTCGCCGAGTAGCCTGCCGGTGATGTGCTGGACGGCCGCCCGCGTATCGAGCAGCGAGGCGCCCGGCGGCAAAGTGAAGGATTCGAGCAGCGCGCCTTCGTTGGGTAGCGGAAGGAAGTTGATCGGCACCAGCACCAGCCCGATGAGGCTGACCAGGAGCACGGCGAAGGTGATACCCAAGCTGGTCCGCGGCGCCCGTGCTACCCACTGGAACAGGCGCTCGTTGCCACGTTGCAGCCAGTGGAGCATGAGCTGACCGCTGCTCGTTCCTGCACTCGGACGAGCCCCGAGGAAGCCCAGACTGATCGGAATGAAGGTCAGCGAGACCAGCAGCGAGGCGAGCAGCGCCAGGATCATGGCCAGTGAGAACGGGATGAAGAACAACCCGACAAGACCTCCGACGAACAGCAGCGGCACGTAGATGGCGACATTGGTCAGGGTGCCAGTCACGTCCGGGATCACGATGCTCCTGACACCGTTCCAGACACCCTGCCAATGGGCATCGCCGCGCTCCCAGCTGTGGTAAATGCTCTCGAGCACGATGATCGCATCGTCAGCCAGCAGCCCCACTGCGACAGTCAGCGCGCCGAATGTCATCAGGTTCAGGTCCTGACCGAGGGTATGCAGAGCAGCGATTCCCAGCGCCAGCGACAGCGGGATGCTCAAGGCCAGCGCGAAAATGCCGCGTCCGGCACCCAGGACCCAGAACAGAATCGCCACGGCGAGCAGCGCACCGATCGCAAGGTTGCGCCCGAGATCAGCGCCGACGATCCCGACCAGATGCCCCTGGTCGTAGGTCTGCACCCAACGCACGCCGGGGGGAAGCTGCGCAAGGGTCTGGCCGAGCACCTCCTGCACGGCCTTGGTCACCGCCAGGGTGGATGCACCCGGCTGCTTGGTCACCGTCAAAGCCACGCTGGGATGGCCGTCGAGTGCCACGGCATTGTGGGTTGGCACGACCGATCGGACAACGCGCGCCAGCGCGCGTAGCGGCACCGGCCCCTTCGGCGTGGCCACCGCCAGGTCGTTCAACTCCGCAATGTGCACGGGCAGGTTGCGGGCCTCGATCAGCACGTCGTTGTGACCGAGGGTGATGTAGCCGGCCGGCGCTAGCAGGGTCTGCTCTCGCACCGCCTGCTCGATCGCCCCCACTCCGACGTCGTAGCGTCGCAGGGCGTCGAGGTCTGGCTGGATCCACAGCGCCTCATCGCCGGCGCCGTAGACGTTGACAAACTGCACACCCGGGATCGCCCGTAGCGCCGGAGCAATGTCGGCCTGCACGGCGCGCTGCACCTGTGCAGGGGCAATGCCAGGAGGAATCTGCGCGGTGTAGTCGGCAACCTCATTGATCGCGTTGCCCATAATCTGCGCCAGCGGGCGGGCCTGCACGGGCAACTGGGCGCGGGCACGATCAATCGCGCCGTTGATCGCCTGCAGGTCGGTTTGCACGTCGCTGCCTTGGTCGAAGCGCACATCAATCTCGACCGTGCCGTTACCCATGACCGAGCGCACGCTGCGCAGTCCGGTCAAGGTCAGAAGCTGGCTCTCGAGGGGATAGACGACCAGATGCTCAAGCTCGGTCGCCGTGGTGCCCGGAAGGTGCGCAGTGACGCTGATCTGTGGAAAGTTGAATTGCGGCAGCACCTCGACCGGGGTGTGCACGAAGGCGTTCACGGCCCACAGCAGCACGGCACCGAACACGAGCAGCCACAGCACCCTGCGCCGAAGCAAGCGCGGTATAGAGATGTCAGAAGCCATGGCTCAATCGGGCGGCGTGTAGGACCGGGCGATGCCACGGTGGTACTCGAGGAATGCATCGGTGACGACCACTTGCTGTCCAGGCCGCAGCCCCGACGAGATCCATGTCTTCCAGCCCTGGACCGGTCCCGGGACCACCTGCTGCGGCTCGTTGCCCTTTGGCGTGTGGACCAGCACCCACCAGCGACCGCGGTCGAGAACCAGCGCCGACGTCGGCACCGCAATCATGCTGCTGGTTGGCCCCTCGAGGGTGACTGTTCCCGATTGTCCACTGACCCACCACGCCGGAGAGGTGGGACCTGTTGGCACCAAGCCGACGCGCAGGCCCGCATCGGCAGCGAGGCCGGATGCGATCGAGGCAACCTTGACGGGAATGGCCTCGCCTTCGCCGGACGGCTGGAAGTGTCCGATCATTCCAGCGCGCAGCAGCGTGGCTTCGGCACCGTAGTACGCGGCACGGATCCACAGCCTGCCGGCAGGCTGCAGGGTCAGAATGGCTTGCCCTGCCGCAGTCTGCTCCCCATCGGCCGCCTGCACCAGGATCACCGTCCCGGCGGTCGGTGCGCGTACGATCTGCAGGTCCCGTGCCTCACGAAGTTGCGCGTCGGCGGTCTGCACGGCTGCGCGTGCCGCGGCCAGTTCGTTTTGCGCGACGTCGATCGCTTGGCGCGTTGCCAACTGAGTCGCAAACTGGCGGCGAACGATCTGCAGTGTATTGCTCGCGGCGTCCTCGCGCGCTCGCGCGCTGCCCAGGGACTGCTCGCGAGCGATCAGCAGGGTCCGCATGCGCGGCCCGCCGATCCGCGCCAGCGCCTGCCCTGCGGCCACGACGCTACCCGGCACCACGCTCAGATCGTTCAGGGTTCCCGGATCGACCACGCGCACCTGAACGACGGCGATCGGCTCAACCTGGCCATAGGCGCTCAAGGTTTGGGGCACTGCTTCGGCGTGCACTGTAACGACATCGCTGACTAGCGGTCCGGCGGCCATCACCGGCATGCCGGGCGCGCCGATCAGGCAGCAAGCGACCAGGAGCGCGACGCCAGGCCGTCGTCGCCGAGGCATCATGGTGTGAGTCAGACCGTCCATGTCCAAAGAAGCAAGGGGTGGAGAATCCGTTCGCCATACACCGCACCCAAGATGCAGGCAATGGCGAGCAACGCGGCCAAGCCCGCCGCGGCCATCAAGTCTTGACGCGCACCATGTACCTGCGTTCCGGCAATCTCAGGCATGGGGGATAGCAGCCTGACAATACGCGATTGCAGCAACTGCACATCTCCGATCAGGGCGGCATCTGCGGTCGTGGGCCACAGCGCCTCGTGTGGTCGCCGGGCCTCGGCAGACCGCCGGACAGTAGCCAAGATCGCCGCGGCGAGGTCGACACCTGAAGCGCCGCGGCTTCTGGCCTCGTCGTCGCGAGCGCATTCCAGGATTTCGAGCCAGGCAATGAAGCGATCGCGCGCCCAGGGCCAGGGCCACTGCAGGTCCGTGGCAATCTGCGCCAGCCAGATGCGCAGCGGATCGCGGTGTCGCACGTGTGCCTGCTCGTGTTCCCAGGCGGCGCGGATCTGCCCTTCGTCGAGTGCGCGTGCAAGAAACGGAGAAAACACGATTCGAGGCTGCAGAAGGCCAGCTGTGCAGATCGGGAGGTCTGCCGGTTCACTTAACAGGACCCAGGTTGCCCGGAGTACCGCGCGCAGCACAATGACCGCGAACGGCAGACAGGCCATCACTAGCATGCCGTGATCGAACCGATCATGCACCGGATCTGGTTCGCGCAGCGCCCAGCCGAATAGCCAGGCTGCAACCAGCAGCGCGGGCACAACCGGCAACCACAGCCGCAGCCAAGCACGGCGCTCGGCGATGCGCGGTGCTTCATCGGGCAGCGGGTGTCGCGGCCATAGCGCCAGCGGCTGCGCAGCCAGGCCGCCGAGGAGAATGACCAAGATGGTCAGAAGGGTTTCACGTCCCACGGCTGGAATTCCTCTTGTCGCGGATCGCTTGCTCAAGCGCTTCGAGCAGATTCGGGTCAATCTCGCCGACCGCCTCAACTAGCGCCGCTACCGCAGCATGTGGGCCCGGCCCCAGAAAACGGCTCATCAAGTGGCGTGCACGAGCTCGTTCGACTTCGCCGGGCGCCACCGCCGGGCCGTAGACAAACGCGCTGCCCTCGCGGCGACGGGTAATCAGCCCTTTGTCATGCAAACGGTCGATCACTTTGGCGGTGGTCGTGTACACGTAGCCAGCGGGCACGCCCAAGCGCTCATGCAAATCGCGCACCGACGCCGAGCCAAGCTGCCAGAGTTCGGCCAGGGCGGCATATTCCAGATCGTCTCCGGGGAGGCGGAAAGATGTCATGGCTGGACATATTACGACAATTGTCGTATTTCTAGCAACCATCTTGAAAGCTAGGGCCTCGTGGCATCACAAAGCAGATCCACCTGGGTGTTCGGGAATCAGCCCTGTCGATTGACCGCGTTCAGCTTGTCCACAAACGGCGCCAGCCTTCCAGGCCCAACTTGCGCAGGGTGTCCATGTTGGCTTCATAGATGTCGGCGGCATCGGGAAACGCTGCCACAGCGCGCTCAATGCTGCTTTCTCGCAGCAAGTGCAAAGTGGGATATGGCGAACGGTTGGTGTAGTTTTCGATGTCGTCAGGCTCGGTGCCTTCAAACTGGTACTGCGGGTGGAAGCTAGCCACCTGCAGCTCACCTTCCAGCTCCATTTCGTCGACCACCGCATCCACCACATCCAGGAACACGTTGTAATCATCGAAATCCGACAGCACACCCGGGTGAATCAACAGCGTGGTGTCGATCTGCTCCGGATCGGCATCGCGCAACATGGCAAGTTCATTGACGAGGTCTTCAACGAGTTGCTCGGGCGTCTGGGCTGGTGACACCACGAACCGGATCTGTTGCTTGACCTGAACCAACTTGGCAAAGGGGCAAAGGTTCAAACCAATCACGGCTTTGTTCAGCCACTCTTGAGTCTGAGCGATGATGGTGTCTTGATCGGTCGTCATGTACGGCATTGTCTCAGCTTGTCTTGGTTTGTCCATGGATCTGCGCACGCTTGTTCAAGAGTTTCCCCATGCCGGTCGGCTCGAGGCCATCTTGCTTCGCCCGACACGGCGCGCACCGGCCATCTCGGTGAACAGCACCATGGCCGTCGCGGATCGCGGGCTGGATGGAGATCACCTGGCGGCGCGCCAACCGCCTCGCTCTGGCGGAGGCAAACGCCAGATCACGCTGATCCAGTCTGAACATTTGCCAGTGGTGGCGGCACTGGCAAAGCTCGACGCCTTGCCGGCAACCCTGCTGAGACGCAATCTGGTGATCCCTGCTCACGCATGGAAGAGTTGCTTGGCCCTGGGGGATACAACGCCATGAGGGGGCACGGCGGGGTCACCGCTCGGATGCTACATGGCGGCCCGTTGACGGTGGGCGTCCGGTGAGCTGTATCCCCATGCATGCTGTTGTCGATAAGCTGCCGGGGTCAAACCAGTCACTTTTTTGAACAAGCGACCAAACGCCACCCGATCGAGATAGCCGACCTTCTCTGCAACCAGGCCGACTGGGTCACTGCTCTCTTCCAGCCGTTCTTTGGCCTTGTCGACCCGGATAGCTTGTTGGTACTGGATAGGACTCATGCCCGTCGCCGTTTGAAAACGACGCTGCAAAGTGCGAACACTGGTGTGGATCTGATCGGCAAGTTGCTGCAAGGACAACGCTTGTGCGTGATGTTGCGCGATGAAGGCCTCCAGCCGATGGATGTCTTCATCCTGATGCCGCCGCCAACCCTGAGGTGGGGTGTACAGGGTTTGCGGCCCTCGGTGCAGATCGGTCACCAGCAGGCGCGCGGTTTGTCGCGCCACGCTGCGACCTGCCAGCGACTGGATCACGAACAGGCACACGTCCACTGCAGCGAGCGAGCCCCCCGAACACACCACCCCATCTTGATGCGTCAAGTTCTGCTCGGCATGGAGCTGCACGCGCGGAAACCGCGTCTGGAACCCATCGGCCAGCATCCAGTGGGTGGTGGCCACCCTGCCGTCAAGCCGTCCACTGGCCGCCAGCAGGTACGCCCCAGTGCACAAGGTTGCGACGAGCACGCTGGGGGCCAAGTGCCGCAATGCCTGAATCAGATCTCCTTGCTCAGCAACAGCTTGCGGCCCGTTGAGCCACAAGGAAGGAATCAGCACCGCGTCCATCTCGGTCAGCGCATCCAGGCCGCGATCCACCGACAAGGTGCCATCGGGATGCCCCACCGCCAGCCCATCCTGGCTGACCCGCGTCAGCTCGAACACATGACGGGTGCCCAATAGATTGGCCATGCGAAACGCATCCAGCACCAGGCCCCAACTTCCCAGGCTGGTCTGTCGGCACAGGATCACACCGACGCGATGGTGCATTTTGTCCATTTCAGCCTCAAAGATGTCTTTTAAGACAATTCTAGGCCGAGGGCTGTTTCTACAAAATGCCCTGCATGAACACCTCAGCCCCCTCCCTCATCCTTCACCACTACAACGAATCCCCCTACGCCGAGAAGATTCGGTCCCTGCTCGGCTACAAGGGCTTGGCGTGGCAATCGGTCATCACGCCCAAGCAAATGCCCAAGCCCGACCTGACTGCGCTGACTGGCGGTTACCGAAAGGTGCCTGTGCTGCAGATCGGGGCCGATGTTTATTGCGACACCCGCTTGATCGCCCAGGTCATCGAAGAACTGCACCCGACACCCGCCACCACTGGGGCTTCGTGGAGCGAGGTCGTGGCGCATTGGGTAGATGTGAATCTTTTTGGCAAGTCGGTGGCCTTCACCTTCAGCCAGATCATCGACTTTCTGGACGACACGTTTCTGGCGGATCGGGCAGCCATGTCCAGCCATAGCGGGTTGACCCGTGACATGGTGAAGCTGTCCGGCCCTTTGGCCCGCCAGAACTTGGCGAGCGAACTGCGTTGGGTTGAACAGGGGCTGAGCGCTGGTGCCCCCTTTGTGAACGGCACGCACCCCGGACACGGCGATTTCACCCTGTACTGCGCGCTGTGGTTCGCGCGATTCGGGCGCTTCGATTTCTCCGGGCTGCCTGCAACCGACGCGTGGATGAAAAGGATGAAGGCCTTCGGCCAAGGAGATCGCACGGAAATGGCGGCCGAAGCCGCATTGGATGTGGCACGGGATTCGACGCCATTGCCGCTGCCGTACGAAAGCCAATCGCCGGATCCTTCAGGGATTGCCTTGGGGATGCGCGTGTCAGTGCAGCCCGAGGTGATGGGCAAGGAAACGGTCGAGGGGGAGTTGGTCGGGGTCAGCCCAGAACGACTCACCCTCCGCCTGAACAGCGAGCGCTGTGGGCAAGTGCACGTGCACTTCCCACGAGTGGGCTATAAGGTCAGACGGATGCAGCCGACCTGAGAAGGCTCAGGACACTTCCTGGAGCATGCGCTTGCGTTGTTCCAGCGTGGGAATGGGCGCGCGCGCGGGTGCACGGGACTCGTTATGCCGGCCCAAACGATGCAGGGCAGACACGCCGAACAAGGCTGCCACGGTACACAGGGCTGTCCCCACCAAAGCCTGACCGCTCAGAAAGGCTGCGGCGGCTGCCACGGCGGCCAGCGTTCCGGCCATGCGTTTGAATTGTTTGGAAGCTCTCATCAGGGGGTCTCGAGTCAAACAACGTGACATTTATGACAGTTCACGGCCCACTCGAATAGGGGGATTGCCCGACGGCGGGCAAACCATTAGTCCGTTATGGTGCATGGATCAATGGCCCTGTTTACCACTGCCCATGTGTACCGTTTGCGGATGTGAATCAGCCCAGCCCCCTGCTGATCCGGCCCATCATCATGACCATGGGCACCCGGCCTTGCACACGCGTGTGCTGCAACTGGAGCAAGACATCCTGGCGGGCAACAACCACGTGGCCCAGCACGTTCGCGAGCATCTGGCCCAGCACCACACCCTGGCGCTGAATCTGGTGTCCAGCCCGGGCTCGGGCAAGACCACCCTGCTGGTTGAAACGATCCGCCGGCTCTCACCGCAGCGGCCGGTGGCCGTGATCGAGGGCGATCAGCAAACCAGCCTGGATGCCGAACGCATTCGCGCCACCGGCGCACCCGCCATCCAGATCAACACCGGCAAAGGCTGCCACCTTGACGCCCGCATGGTTCACGATGCGCTGCACGACCTGCCCGATTTGCCAAATGGGGTGCTGCTGATCGAGAACGTGGGCAACCTCGTCTGCCCAGCCAGCTTTGACCTGGGCGAGGCCCACAAGGTGCTGGTGTTCTCCATCACCGAGGGTGAAGACAAGCCGCTGAAGTACCCAGACATGTTCCAGGCGGCCGATCTTGTTCTCTTGTCCAAGTGCGATCTGTTGCCGTACCTGGCATTTGATCTCGACAAAGCCATGGCTTGTATCCACCAGGTCAATCCCAAAGCCCAAGTCTTTCAACTGTCTGCCACCAAGGGCATGGGCATGAATGACTGGTTGAACTGGATCGAACGCGAGTGCGCCGCCACCTGATTCTGCGAGGCCTGGTTCAGGGCGTGGGTTGCCGCCCCTGGATTTGCCAGGAAGCCCGACAGAGGGGGCTGCGTGGATGGGTGCGCAACGCCTCGCAAGGCGTAGAGCTATTGATCGAGGGCACATCGGACAAACTGGACGCGTTTTGCGCTCGCCTGCGGCAGATGCCTTTCCCCGCCCGGGTTGAGTCGATCGACGAGTTGAGCATGCCTGGTGCGGACTGGCCCGAGATATCAACAGACGTTTTCGAGATCCTGCCCAGCATTCAGCAAAAGGCGGTAACCAGCACCCGCATCGGGGCGGATCTGGCCCCCTGCGCCTTGTGCTTGAACGAGTTGTTTGATCCCGCCTGCCGTCGGTGGCGCCACCCTTTCATCCATTGCCCTCAATGCGGCCCCCGTTACACAGTGGTGCGTTCCCTGCCTTTTGACCGGGAACACACCAGCATGGCTACCTTTGCCCTGTGCCCGCTGTGCCAGCAGGAGGTGACGGACGCGGGTGATCGTCGTTTTCACGATCAAACAAACTGCTGCCCGTCATGCGGACCTCGTCTGCGCTTGCTCGACAACGAAGGTCAAGTTGTAGAGGGTGATCCCATTGCTGCAACGTTGACGCGCCTGCGGGCTGGTCAGATCGTGGCGATCAAAGGCATCGGCGGCTTTCATCTGTGCTGTGACGCACTCAACCCATCCGCCATTCAACGCTTGCGGCGATGGAAGACCCGCCCCAGCAAACCGTTTGCCGTGATGGCCTGTAACCCACAGTCGTTGCAACGCTGGGTTCAGATCCAACCTCATGAACGAACGTGGCTGGAGCACCCCGGCCGCCCGATTGTGCTTCTGCGGCAAACGCCTCAGGCCCAGCAGTGCCTGGCAGAGGTCGCGCCCGGCCTGACCTCACTGGGCGCCATGCTGCCCTACGCGCCCGTGCATCACCTGCTGTTTCACGAGGCCGCGGGGCGCCCCTCGGGCACGGCCTGGTTGCAGCAAGCACAAGATCTGCTGCTGGTGATGACGAGCGCCAATCCCCAAGGGGCCCCGTTGATCATCGCCAACAATGAAGCCCAGCACCATCTGCGCAGCACAGCCGATGCTGTCTTGCTGCACGATCGAGACATCCTTTGGCGCAACGACGATTCGGTCTTGCGCGTGCGAAGCGATGGCACTGCGTGCTGGCTGCGACGTGGCCGAGGCTTTGCACCTGATCCCTTGCCTCTGCCCTCACTTTCAGAGGCTCCCGGAATCCTCGCCATGGGCGGGGATTTGAAGGCAACGCTGTGCCGGATCCATCCTGCGCCACCGCAACCAGCTCAGGCGACTTTGTCACCGCATCTGGGCGACCTGGACGGTGCCCCATCCCGGGAGGGGTACCACCAACTGGCCGAAAATTGGGCGGCAAATCTGGCAGGCAAGCCAGGCTTGATCGCCTGTGATCTGCACCCGGACTTCTACAGCCACCGGGTGGCCGTTGAGTTAGCCCACGCGCGTGAGACCACTGTGCTGCCGGTCCAGCACCATCACGCCCACATCGGAGCGGTGTTGGCCGAGCAGTGCGGCCCGCAGCTCAACGGCCCTGCAGTGATTGGCCTGGCGTTGGACGGGTTCGGCATGGGCCCTGATGGCACATCCTGGGGCGGCGAATTGCTGTGGGTGCAGGGCGCGGAATGCGAACGGCTGGGACACCTGCTGCCATTGCCCTTGCCTGGCGGAGAAAAGGCCGCTCGCGAACCCTGGCGTCTGGCTGCAGGCGTGCTGGCCGTTCTGGGGTGTGCCGAAGAAATCGAGCGACGCTTTGCCTCGCAGACGGCGGCCCCCCAGTTGCAACGGTGGTTGCAAAGCGGTGCACCCCTTTCCACATCAAGTAGCCTGGGGCGATTGTTCGATGCCGCCGCCGCTTTGCTGGGCTTGACCGACCTCTCCGATTACGAAGGGCATGCAGCCATGCTGCTTGAAAGCGTGGCCGCGCAAGCCCCAAGCTCTGACACGCCCGCGCCTCCTTGCGTCGAGATCGTGCATGACGGTTCACTTCGTATCCTGGATTGGCGGCCCTTGATGTACCACCTATGCCGCGTGAACCCATCGGATCGCATGCAGGTTTCGCTGGCCGCCGCGGCGTTTCACATCAGCCTGGCAAAGGGCCTGGCGCGATGGGCTATCGAAGCCTGTCAAGCCCGTCAGGTGGACACGGTGGTGCTAACAGGCGGCTGTCTGGCCAATCGCCTGCTGGACGAATTGCTGACGGGTTTGATCCAGGCGAAGGGTTTGACCGTCTGGCGGGCGGCACAATACCCATGCGGTGACGGCGGCTTGTCATTGGGGCAAGCCTGGGTCGCCCTTCAGCATTGGCGTGCCAACCTTTCATGAATGGGTCTGATCCATGTGCCTAGCCCTGCCCGCTCGCGTGATCGAAGTCCAGGATTCAGGCGAAGGTCTGGTCGATCTGGCAGGCGTTCGCAAGCGTGTCTCGTTTGCCCTGCTGGATCAGGTGGCGCCGGGTGACTACGTGATCGTGCATGTGGGTTACGCCCTGACCTTGCTGGATCCTGATGAGGCACACGCCACGCTGCGCCTGTTTGCACAGATGAACGAAACGGGCACGCCATGAAGTTCATCAGCGAATTCAGAGATCCACATTTGGCACAAAACCTGGCCACGCAGATCCGACAGGCCGCTCATCCCGACAGGGCGTATCGGTTCATGGAGTTCTGCGGTGGCCACACCCATGCCCTGGCTCGGTATGGCGTACTGGATCTGTTGCCACCGTCGATCCGCATGATCCATGGCCCTGGATGCCCGGTGTGTGTCCTGCCGATCGGACGCATTGACCAGGCCATTCAAATCGCCCTTGAACGCGATGTGATCCTGGCCAGCTATGGCGACACCCTACGGGTACCGGCCTCAAACCAGTCTAGCCTGATCAAGTCACGCGCAGCAGGGGCAGACGTTCGGGTGGTGTACAGCATCGACGACGCACTGAATCTGGCCCGCCAGCACCCAAACCGCGAAGTGGTGTTTCTGGCCATCGGTTTTGAAACGACCACCCCGCCCACTGCCGTCGCAGTACAAACCGCGCAACGAGAAGGCCTGCACAACTTCAGCGTGCTGTGCAACCATGTCCTGACCCCCGCGGCGATGCACGCCATCCTGAATCAACCCGAGAAGGTCGCGCTGGATGGCTTGGTGGGCCCGGCCCACGTGTCCACCATCATTGGATCTGAGGCTTATGCCCCCTTTCCCGCGCAACATGGCTTGCCGGTTGTCGTGGCGGGGTTCGAGCCGCTGGACATCATGCAAGCCATTCTGATGTTGGTTCGTCAGGTCAACGAAGGTCGCGCTGAAGTCGAAAACGAGTTCACGCGGGCGGTGAACCCCGAAGGCAATCGACGAGCTCAGACCCTCATCAGCGAGGTGATGACCGTGCGAGACCGCTTCGAGTGGCGGGGCCTGGGAAGCATTCCTTTCAGCGCGATGAAGCTTCGTCCAGAGTACGCGGCCTTCGATGCCGAACAAAAATTCGGGGTCACTTGCACCACGGTGCCGGATCACCCGCAATGTCTATGCGGGCCAATCTTGCGTGGCCACCGCGTGCCCACCGATTGCAAGCTCTTTTGTACGGTCTGCACGCCTGAACAACCCATGGGGGCCTGCATGGTGAGTTCCGAAGGGGCGTGTGCAGCGCACTACCACCACGGTCGGCATCGCGAGGTGACAGCATGAGCACGTCACCCCGTCATTACCTGCGTCCCTTGGACAAAAAGCAGGGCCGCATCGACATGAGCCACGGCGCTGGCGGGCGTGCCACGCATCAACTGGTGGCAGAGGTGTTCAAACCTGCCTTTTCACGCACTTGGCCTGCGGGGTGGCAAGACGCTGGTGACGATGGTGCCGTATTGCCCCCCCTGCCTGAGGCCGCGAATGGCGGGCGCCTGGTGATGTCAACCGACGCCCATGTCG
This sequence comes from Burkholderiales bacterium, assembly GCA_028864885.1. GTDB lineage: Bacteria > Pseudomonadota > Gammaproteobacteria > Burkholderiales > Burkholderiaceae_C > Aquabacterium. Next base: position 28,422 of record JAGWLR010000024.1, read on the forward strand.
TTGCCCCGCTGTTCTTTCCGGGCGGCGACATCGGCCAATTGGCCATCCATGGCACCGTCAACGACCTGGCGATGATGGGGGCCAAGCCTCTCTACCTCACGATCACCTGCATCCTGGAGGAAGGGCTGCCGCTGTCGGAGCTGATCCAGGTGGTTCACTCCATGGCTGAAGCGGCTTGCCGGGCGGGTGTCGCCGTCGTGGCCGGAGACACGAAAGTGGTGGAACGCGGCAAAGGCGACGGGATGTACGTGAGCACCAGCGGCGTAGGCTGGCAGCGCCAGGGTGTCTCGTTATCGGGCGGTCAGGCTCGCCCAGGGGATGCGATCCTGCTATCTGGCCCGATTGGCGAGCATGGTCTGGCCGTGCTCAGCCAACGCCAGGGTCTGCAGTTCGACTCGCCGATCGTGTCCGATTGCGCCCCGCTTCACGATCTGGTCGAGCGCTTGCTCGATACGCAAGCGGTCGTTCGCGTTCTGCGGGATCCCACTCGGGGCGGCCTGGCCACCAGCCTCAATGAAATCGCTGCGGCATCTCAGGTGGGAATGAAACTGGAAGAGTCCAGGATTCCGGTTTCCCCTGCGGTGCAAGGGGCTTGCGAACTGCTCGGATTGGATCCGCTGTACATCGCCAATGAGGGCAAGTTGCTGTTGATTTGTGACCCAGACGATGCAGACAAACTGCTGACGGTGATGCGTGGACACCCCCTTGCGGCTCACGCTGAGCGTATTGGAGAGGTCACAGAAGACCCACATCATTTCGTCCAAATGCGCACACGGTTCGGCGGTTGGCGTATGCTGGACTGGTTGACGGGCGAACCTTTGCCACGGATTTGCTGATGGAGGTCCATCATGGCCATTGCACATGCTGCTTCGGGTGACGTGATCCACGCCATTGCCTTGGGAAACGAGCTGCGTGAAACACCCAGTCACGCCCTGCTCAAGGGCTCTAACCTTGAGTTGATCCGCTTGATCATGCCGGCGGGCAAGGTGATGAAAGATCACCGCGTCAGTGGCGAGGTCACCATCCACTGCCTTGAGGGTGTGCTTGAACTCAGCACCCCCGAAAAGACCCAGACCCTGCAAGCTGGCGATCTGGTCTACCTCGCTGGAAACGAGCCTCATGGGCTCAAGGCGGTGATGGACGCGTCGGTGTTGTTGACCATCAGCCTGACCCGTCAATGACGACGCAGCAAGAGATCGCGCTCACCGACATCCTCTCCCGCTATCAACCGGGTGCGGGCTGCCTGCTTCAGGCACTGAGGCAGATCCAGGCCCGCTTCCACCACATCCCCTTCTGGGCCATCGACCGATTGGCCCAGGATTGGGACCTCAGCTATGCCGCGATTCGAAGCGTGATCGGCTTCTATCACTTCCTCAGTTTCGAACCCAGGGGGCGCTACACCGTCTACCTCAGCGACAGCGTCACCGATCGCATGCTGGGAAGCGAGGCCCTGCTTGAGCGCCTGTGCCGCCGATTGGGTGTGGCTCCCGATTCGACGCGCGCCGATGGCTTGGTGTCTGTCCACCGAACCTCTTGCACAGGCTTGTGTGACCAAGGGCCAGCCGGATTGATCAATGGCCTGCCACTCACGCAACTGACCGAGCGCCGCATCGATGAGGTGGCAGACCTGATTGGGTCTGATACGCCGTTGTTTGATTGGCCGGTCGACTTCTTCGCCATCGTCAACCCCATCGGCCGCCATGATCTGACCCTGAGTCATCCGATTACGCCAGGCTCCGCCATCAGTCAAGCACTGCAGCGCGGACCACAAGGGATGATTGACACCCTGCGCGCGGCAGGCCTGCGCGGTCGTGGTGGCGCCGGCTTCGCCACCTGGCAGAAATGGGATGCCTGCCGCCAGGCGCTTGGGCCACGCGCCATCACCTGCAATGCCGACGAGGGAGAACCTGGCACTTTCAAGGATCGCATGCTGTTGATGCAATGGGCGCATGAGGTGATCGAAGGCATGACGATTGCCGCGTTGACCGTGGGCGCCGAGCAGGGCTTCCTCTATCTGCGCGGCGAATACGAGTTCATCGAACCCCATTTGCAAGAGGTCTTGCACGACCGCCGTGAGCGTGGCTGGCTGGGTGCCGATGTCGCGGGATCCGGCCAACGGTTTGACATCGAACTCCACCTGGGCGCTGGCGCCTATGTGTGCGGTGAAGAAACGGCCTTGATCGAATCGGTCGAAGGCAAACGAGGCATCCCTCGCACGCGCCCCCCCTTCCCCGTGGATCGCGGGTACCTGGGTCTGCCCACCGTCAACAACAACGTTGAAACCTTTGTGCAAGTGGCGCAAATTGCCCTGCATGGTGAGAGCTGGTTCACCAGTCGCGGCACCGAAAAATCCAGAGGCACGCGCATCCTCAGTGTGGCCGGCGACGTGTCACGACCCGGCATGTATGAAATTCCTTGGGGCACGACGGTGGCCGAGGTGCTTCAAGACTGCGGTGCCAGCGACGTTCAAGCCGTGCTGGTCGGTGGCCCATCTGGCAAGCTGATCGACCAGAGCCAACTTCAGCGACAGATCAGCTTCGAAGATCTGCCCACAGGCGGTGCGTTCACGGTGTTCAACGCTTCTCGGGACATGGTCGACATCGCGCGGCAATACACCCATTTCTTCGCGCACGAGTCCTGCGGCTTTTGCACGCCTTGCCGGGTCGGATGCGGCCAGTTGGTCGAGACGGCTGATCGCCTGGTCGCAGGCCATGCCAGCGCACAAGACATCACGCGACTGCAAGACACCGGTCGGCTCATGCAACGAACCAGTCACTGTGGGCTGGGCCAGACCGCTGCTCACCCTCTGCTCGATGTGATCACCCATTTCCCACAGCAAGTGGCGGCCCGCCTGGTCGATCCGCAGCAGGCTTTCGACCTGTCTGCTGCCGTGGTGGACATGCAGGCTTTGACTTGAGATGCCGTGCTGAGATGGAAAACCCTCAGACCTTCATGCTGGATGGACGCCCCATCCCGTTCACACCCGGCGAGACCGTGATGCAGGCCGCCACCCGTGCCGGGGTCTACATTCCGCATCTGTGTCATCACCACGAATTCGATCCCATCGGCAGCTGCAAGGTGTGCAGCGTGCGAATCAACGGCCGCCTGATGGCATCGTGCACGCTGCCTGCCCATGCCGGGATGGTGATTGAATCAGAATCACCGGACATTCAAGACGACCGTCGTCACTTGGTTCAGATGCTGTTCGTCGAAGGCAATCACCACTGCCCATTCTGCGAAAAAAGCGGTCAATGCCATCTGCAGGCGGTGGGATACCACTTGGGCATGCATGACACGCATTTTGTGCATGAGTACCCGGTCCATCCGGTGGATGCGTCGCATCCCGACGTCTGGCTGGATCGAAGCCGTTGCATCCTGTGTGAGCTGTGCGTACGAGCGAGCCGAGATGTCGATGGCAAAAACGTGTTTGCCATCGGCGGCCGAGGCCTGAAAACGGAACTGCTCATCAACAGCCCCAGCGGCTTGTTGCGGGACAGCGGCGTAGCGGCCAGCGATCGGGCGTTGTCAGTCTGCCCCGTGGGCGCGCTGATGCCCAAACGCCAAGGCTTCGTGATCCCCATCGGGCAACGTCCGTACGACCACGCTGACATCGCCCAGCGTTCGGAGGACACATGAGCCAACCTGCCGACAAGCTGCGAATCGCCACCTGCTCTCTGGCCGGCTGCTTTGGCTGCCACATGTCCTTGCTCGACATCGACGAGGCCTTGGCTGACCTGATCGAGCACATCACTTTCGATCGCAGCCCGCTGACCGACATCAAGCACGTCGACCCGGCAGGTGTGGACATCGGCCTGATTGAGGGCGGTTTGTGCAACGAAGACAACGTGCACGTGCTGCGTGAATTCCGATCACGCTGCAAGGTGCTGGTGGCAGTGGGGGCCTGCGCCATGTACGGCGGCGTGCCCGCCTTGCGCAACGGCATCCCAGTGGCCGAACTGGTTCGTGAGGCTTACCTGGGGTCCGACCTGTACAACCCACAGGTACCGCGTGATCCTGAATTGCCGGCCCTGCTTCACAAGGTGCTGCCGGTGCACGAGGTCGTGCCCGTTGACTACACGCTGGCTGGGTGCCCTCCGCCAGCCGATGCCTTCAAAGAACTCATCCTGGCACACCTGCAAGGCCGCCCCCCAGCGCTGCCTGCCTCGCTGAGACACTTCGACTGATCGCCATGCCCCACCCTCTTGAAACCGCCGCCGATCCCAATGGTCTGGAGCGCGTCGTCATCGAACCGGTGAGCCGGGTCGAAGGCCATGGCAAGGTCACCTTGTTGCTGGACGAACACCGACGCGTGCAACAAGCCCGCCTGCACATCGTCGAATTCCGCGGCTTCGAGCGCTTCATCCAGGGCCGTCCCTACTGGGAAGTTCCCACCCTCGTGCAGCGCCTGTGCGGGATCTGCCCGGTCAGTCACCTGCTGGCGGCCAGCAAAGCCTGCGACGCCTTCGTGATCGGCGCCACGCGCATCACCCCTAGCGCTGAAAAGCTGCGTCGGCTGCTTCATGCCTCGCAAGTGCTGCAATCCAACGCCTTGCACTTCTTTCACCTGGCTTCGCCTGACCTGCTCTTCGGCTTTGACGATGCCATTGAGCACCGCAACATCATGGGGGTGCTGCAAGACGAACGCGAACTGGGTCTGCGCGGCATCCGCATTCGAAAGTTCGGACAAGAGGTGATCCGCATCCTCACCGGCAAACGCGTGCATGGCACGGGCTCGGTCCCGGGCGGATTCAATCGACCGCTCTCGGCTACCGATCGCGACGCCTTGTTGCAGGAGATCCCACAGATCATCGACTGGTGCGCACAGGCGCTGGTGCTGGCACGGGATCTTTTTTTGACAGGCCTGCCCGAACAACGCGACTTCGCCAACTTCCCTTCGATGTTCATGTCGCTGGTTCGACCGGATGGCGCGGCGGATCTGTATGACGGGGGCCTGCGCGTGAACGATGCACAGGGCTTGCACGTGGTCGACCACTACGATGTACGGCGCTATCAAGATCTGCTGACCGAAGAGGTCAAACCCTGGACCTACATGAAGTTCCCGCATCTGCGGGCCATGGGCCCCGACCGCGGCTGGTATCGAGTGGGGCCGCTGGCTCGCATCAACAACGCCAGCTTTCTTGATACACCGCGGGCCGAAGCCGCCCGTGAGGAGTTCAAGGCGTGGAACCACGGCAAGCCCGTCTCGGCATCGCTGGCACAACATTGGGCCCGCATGATCGACATGCTGCACTGCGCCGAAACCATCGAGCGACTGCTCGACGATCCCGACATCTCCGGAACCAATTTGATGGCACAAGGCCAACCGCTGCGAGAAGGGATCGGGGTGATCGAAGCCCCACGCGGCACCTTGATTCACCACTACCGGATCAGCGACGATGACCTGATCACCTATGCCAACCTGATCGTCTCGACCACGCACAACAACACCGCCATGAACGAGGCCGTGCGCAGCGTGGCGGCACACTATTTCGATGGCCGCGCCCTGAGTGAAGGCCTGCTCAATCGGATCGAGGTGGCCATCCGAGCCTACGACCCCTGCCTGTCATGTGCCACCCATGCCATCGGCAAGATGCCGCTGCGCCTCGAATTGCTAGATGCGGACGGACAGACAGTCGATCTGCTCTATCGCCACGACGACGGACAGATCGAGCGGCCATGAAGCCCACCCTCGTGTTGGCCATCGGCAATCCAAGTCGGGGCGATGACGCTCTGGGCCCACTGCTGTTCGACCAGCTTGGCGCCTGGCTTGTTCATCAACCCCAGGGCACACAGGACGCGATCGACCTGCTTTGCGAACTGCAACTTCAACCCGAGCATGTGTACGACCTGCAAGGGCGCGATCGCGTACTGATCATCGACGCCTCCGTTGATGGCACGCCAGACGTCCGTTGCATCCCCCTGGCAGAAACGCCAACAGCGCCCTCGATTTCTTCCCATCAGTGCTCGCCTTCTGCCTTGATCAGCTGGTATCGACAGTTGTTTGAGGCGCCGCCACCGGCCTGCCATCTGTTGACCCTACCCGGTCATGGCTATGAACTCGGCGCGCCCCTGACCGCGCAGGCAGAAGGCTCGCTGACCCAGGGGTGGCATCTTCTACTGCAATGGCTGAACGCCCCCCTCGAGGCACAGCATGCATGAGTTGTCGATTGCACTGGAAGTCGTCAACTTGCTGGAACAGCAGGCCGCGATTTTGGAACGCATCACCCAGGTGAATCTGGCGATCGGGGCCTTGAGCTGCATCGAACCCGAAGCCTTGAAAACGGCCCTCGAAGTGGCCACGCGAGGCACTCTTGCAGAAGGTGCGAGACTGACGTTCGAGTTCATCCCCGCAGCGGCGCGCTGTGACGATTGCCAGGGTGAGTTCGAGCCAGACAGCCGAATTGAACCTTGCCCCCTGTGCGGCTCACCTCGCAAGACATGGTTGGCAGGTCAGGAATTGCGAATTCGCAGCCTGGAAGGTGTAGCGCGCCCTGACTGATGCTGCAACGCAGCATCTTTACGGCTTTTTTATGCGCGCCGTGCCAGAATTTTCAGCACCATGACGCGCTTCACCCTAAGCTGATCGGCATTCAGGCTCCGCTTCGCAGTATGCAAACCGCCTCCCCAGCCACCTTGGCTCCCGCATCCCGAAAAGGAGGCATTCAGTATCTCTGGAGTGCCGCCGCCTGCGGTTTGACTACGGTGCTGACTTGGCCGGTTCACAATGTGCTCGACCCCGTCAACACCGTCATGTTGTTTCTCTTGACGGTGGTGTTGGTGGCCGCGCGGTGGGGCCGAGGTCCGGCCGTCATGGCGGCCTTCCTGAGCGTCGGGTTGTTCGATTTTTTCTTCGTTCCCCCTCGCCTGTCCTTCGCCGTCACCGACATTCAATACGTGCTGACCTTTGTGGTCATGCTGGCGGTAGCCTTGATCATCGGCCATCTGACCATTGGCTTGCGTCAACGTGCTGATGAGGCCGTGGTGGTGGCGAATCGATCTCGTGCGCTGTACAACCTGGCCAGCCATCTGGCCGGCGCGTTGTCGGCCGAGCAGGTGCGCGAACACAGCGCGGGCTTCGCTTACGACCAACTGGCGGCTGACCTCAATTTGCTGGTACCCGATTCAAACGATGCACTACAAGGTGTCACCCCAGCAGACTCGATTTTGCTTGCCCACGCTCAGCCCGAGGTGACGCGCATTCTGAAGATGGTCTACCAGGACAACAAGGGCGTCATCTCACATCAGGTGTCGGCCGATGGCTCATTGATGGTGGTGTTGCCCCTGCCGGGCTCCACCCGTTCGCGTGGCGTGGTGGTCCTCACCCACCGTTTGCCGCATGACCGGACGCTAGAGAACCAACGTCCCCTGCTCGAAGCCGTGGCCTCGCTCATCGGCACAGCTCTGGAGCGACTGCACTTCGTCGAGGTGGCCCATCACAGTCAACTGGAAGCCTCCGCAGAACGGCTGCGCAACTCGATTCTGTCTGCGCTCTCTCACGACGTCCGCACGCCCTTGACCTCGCTGTATGGCCTGGCCGACACCCTGACCCTCATGCAGCCGCCCCTGCCTGACAAAGCCAGAGAGATGAGCGCCGCCATTCGGGACCAGGCCATGCGCCTCAACCGCATGGTGTCGAATTTGCTCGACATGGCGCGCTTGCAAAGCGGACGAGCCAGCGGGCACCTGCCGCTTCGCCGTGAGTGGCAACCCATCGAAGAGGTGATCGGCCCCAGCATCCAGATGCTGGGCAGCAGCCTGGATCGGCACCCGGTGCGGGTCCAACTGTCACCCGGGCTGCCCATGGTCTACATCGATGCTGTCCTGCTTGAGCGGGTGTTTGCCAACCTCATTGAAAACGCCAGCAAATACAGCCCGCCCGACACGGCCATCCGCATCCTGGCCGACCTCCATCAAGCCCAATTGCGCGTACGCATCTACAACGATGGGCCCGGCTTCCCTACCGATAAACTGCACCATGTGTTCGACCTGTTCGAGCGTGGCCTGCCTGAATCCAACATCCCGGGGGTGGGACTGGGCTTGGCCATCTGCCAGGCCATCATCGAGGCCCATGGCGGGCGCATCCAGGCGATCAATCCGCCCGAAGGCGGTGCCCTGGTCCAGTTCGATTTGCCTTTGGGTACACCGCCGACCATTGAGCCAGAAGCTGCGCGCGAGGGAGGGGCATGACGACTTCATCTGCACCCACCATTCTTCTGGTCGAAGACGACCCCCACATTCGCCGCTTCGTTCGCACGGCGCTTGAGGGGGAAGGCTGCCGCGTCGCTGAATCAGACACGATGAGCCAGGGGCTGATCGAGGCCGGCACCCGCAAGCCGGATCTGGTCATCCTAGACCTCGGACTGCCCGACGGCGATGGTTGCCAATTCGTTCAGGATCTTCGCACCTGGTCTAGCATGCCCGTGCTCGTTTTGTCCGCGCGTGCAGCCGAACAAGACAAGATTGAAGCGCTGGACGCTGGCGCCGACGATTACCTGACCAAGCCCTTTGCTGTCGGCGAACTGCAGGCTCGGGTGCGTGCCATGTTGCGACGGGGGCGCAAGGGAACGGACATCGAACAACCGGTTTACCAGTTCGGTCGAATCGAGGTGGATTTGATCCACCGTCAAGTTTTGCGCGATGGGCACACCGTCAGGCTGACGCCCATCGAATATCGGCTACTGTGTGTGTTGCTGGCCAACTCGGGCAAGGTGATGACACATCGCAGTCTGTTGAAAGAAGTCTGGGGGCCGTCCTATGCGGACAGCAACCACTATCTGCGTATCTATGTGGGTCATCTTCGCCAAAAGCTCGAAGAAGACCCTGCCCAACCCAAACACTTCCTCACTGAAGTGGGGGTGGGCTATCGATTTCAATTCGGAGCGTGATCTGACATGACTGCCAACGAACATGAAGCCTCCGAGCACAGCCACTCCAAGCTGGGTGCGCTCACCTTGGCTGCACTGGGCATTGTCTTTGGTGACATCGGCACCAGCCCCTTGTACGCATTCAAAGAGGCCTTCACCGGCCCGCACGCGCTTGCTATCTCACCCGAGAATGTACTGGCCACCCTGTCTGCCCTGCTTTGGGCGGTGCTGATCATCGTGTCGATGAAGTACGTATGGATCGTGCTGAAATATGACAACGATGGTGAAGGCGGGGTTCTGGCCTTGACCGCACTGGCGCATCGGCTTGCGCACGATGCACCGCGTCGCTCGGTTCTGGTGGTCAGTGCGGGGGTGTTTGCCGCGGCGTTGTTCTACGGCGACGCCATCATCACCCCGGCGATTTCGGTGTTGTCGGCTGTGGAGGGGATCAGCGTCGCCACCCCAAGATTCGAGCACTTCATTGAACCCATCACGATCGGCATCCTGATTGGCCTGTTCTTCATTCAAAAGAAGGGCACGGGCAGTGTGGGCCGACTGTTCGGCCCCGTCACCGTGGTGTGGTTTCTGACCTTGGCTGGCTTGGGCATACACAGCATTGCGCAGACGCCGATGGTGCTGCAAGCGGTGAACCCGATGCACGCGCTGAACTTCACCCTGGCCCACCCCGGTCAGGCGTTTCTGCTGCTGTCGGCCGTGTTCCTGGCTTTGACTGGGGGCGAAGCGCTCTATGCCGACATGGGCCACTTTGGTGCCAAAGCGGTTCGCCTGGGTTGGTATGGCCTGGTGTTTCCCAGCCTGATGCTGAACTACTTCGGACAAGGGGCCCTCGTTCTGCGTGACGCCCTGTCTGTGGCCAACCCCTTCTTCATGATGGCCCCGCAACTGCTGCTGATCCCGCTGGTGGCCCTTGCCACTGCGGCCACGGTGATCGCCTCGCAGGCCACCATCTCAGGCGCCTATTCAATGACCTTGCAGGCCAGCCGCTTGGGTTATTTGCCACGCGTTCGCATCCTGCACACCTCAGATCGCGAACGGGGACAGATCTATGTGCCCAGCGTGAACTGGCTGATGTTGCTGGCAGTGATCGCCCTCGTCTTGTCGTTCAAAACATCGGGCGCACTGGCCGCGGCCTATGGCATTGCCGTGTCAGGCACCATGATCATCACCACCTTGCTGACTGCGTTCGTGACGCGTATCAGTGCACGCACCTTGCGCCGACCGACGTTGATTGCTCTGGCAGGCTTCACCGTGATGGAGTTGGGCTTCTTTGCCTCCAACCTGAGCAAACTGGGTGAAGGTGGGTGGTTCCCGTTGACCTTGGGGGGCATCATCTTTTTGATGCTGACGACCTGGAAGGAAGGCAGCGGCCTGGTGGCCGATCAACGCCGCAAGATCGACATTCCGATGGAGGACTTCGTCGAGAGCCCTCGGCCGGATGTGCCGCACGTTGAAGGTACTGCGGTGTATCTGACATCCGATCCCACCATCGTGCCCAGCGCCCTGTTCCACAACCTCAAGCACTACAAAGTGATGCACGACCAGACCGTGTTTTTGCATGTGGTCAATGAGAACGCCCCGTACATCCATGACGCCGAGCGACTCGACGTCGGCGATCTGGGACCAGGCATGTTCCGTGTCACTGTTCGCTTCGGTTTCCGCGAAGAACCCGACATCCCGGCCGCACTCACCCTGCTGAAACATCCTGGCCTGAGCCTGGAACCGATGCGAACCACCTACTTTGTGGCTCGTTCATCGGTGGTGGATGGCCCGGGGGCTTTGCCCGCCTGGCGCTGCGCTCTGTACAGCTGGATGACCCGGCAGTCAGAGGGTGCCGCGAGCTATTACAGTCTGCCCGCCAATCAAGTCGTTGAGTTGGGGACGCAAGTCATGCTTTGAGCGTGAAATTCAAGGCATCAGCCTGAATTCCTCAAAAGCCACTCGCCTGATGCGAGGCTTGACGCGTTCTTCATTGAGGTAATCGTTGATCGATTCTTTGACCGATTCACCGAAATGGACGATGCGTTGGCTGCCCACGGCATCTTCGCTGCTCATTTCGGAACCCGTCTGGGCTACGATGGCCTTGAAAGCTGGGGTGTAGGGCTTCAGTTCATCCAGGTCATCTTTGTCCTTTAGCATCAAATTGACCTTGACAGACAACATTCGGCCGTCTGAAGTCTGGGACCTCACTTGGCTCAAGCTTAACCAAGTCGGCTCAGGCCGCCGATTTTCGGATCGCGAATGAAGGATGAGTCTATTGAATCCCCAGGCCAACATGAGCAGAACAAAGCTAGCCGTGCCGATCAGAACAGCCAGCTTGACTTCACTGCCACCTGACACTTTGGTTCCGGCCGACACTGCCATTTAATGCGCTCCTGTTGAACAGGCCGAACGTTACTACAGGGTGATCGAGTCAATGCCTTGAACTAGGGGGGTGGGCGGCATTACCGCACGATTGTCTCGGAATTTTGGTGCCTAGCCGTGAAGAATCGACGACCTTACCAGACGGTGTTCCCCGTGCGCACGGACAAGGCAGCGCCCGACATCACCGGGATGACCATGCCGCTGACACTCACGTCACGCTGTACGTGGTGCAAGACGGCACTCAGGCCGAATTCGGTGGGGCGATCCAGATCGCAACTGTAGTCCACGGGAACCGACTGGATCCCAGGCACCCACCCCATCACCACCGGCAAAGGCAGCACCACAGGCCGGGCCAACTCGACGCGCCAGGCGTCCACATCAAGCAACTCACCTTGATCTGCATGCGCGGTATCGTGCGACTGCTGGACCAGATCAATGAGCCCTGCGTTGAGACGCATGTGGCCAATCAAGGCACACAAGCCATCGGTAGACTGCATGCGAACCACCCAAGGCATCTGAAACGCATGAGGCAACAGCATCATGCCGCCCTCTTCGATCTGCGCGGCCTTGATGGCCGCCTCATTGAGCGACGCCACCATCACCTGAAACGCCAGTTGAGGCCACCGAATGGCTGCCCCCTGCAGCAGCAGCGGAGGTGCTGAATGCCTGAGCAAGTCGATTGGCATGGACACCTCGGTGCCGACCGGCGCCAAACGCAGATCGCAAACCGTGCACTGCACCCGTGCATCGTCTTCGACTTCCATGCGTTGGGACGGAGCCTCTTGGAACACCAGAGGCTGCTGACACCAATGAGACAGTTGTTGGACGAGCCCGTCGATGTCTGCCAGGCCACCCCAAGGCGGTGTCACCCGCAGGACCCCCCAGGACGTCGAAGCCACCAGGTCTCGCGCATCCACATGATCTCTCAATTGCCGAGCACCCATCAGCACCCCGCACCGTCAAATTGAAACGTCAACATACCCGCCCATCATCCGATGGATCTAAATCCGACCGGATGGTTCACCTTCTTTTTAATGGGGGCGAGTGTGCGTCAGGGCAAAAGAAAAAACCAAGCCCGCTTTCATTGTTTTACCAATTTTGCGAAGGCTTGGTCCATTGGCGCGACAGTCTCGCGCCCGACTTGTGCTTGGCGAAAAGTCAGTCCTTGAACACCGGGGTCTGCTTGGTCATGCCGGCCATCATGGCGGCAGTCAGATCGTTGGACATCAACATGGCCGCGTTCCAGGTAGCGATGTAATTCAAGCCATCGGCCACTGAGTGATCACGCGCATAGTTCAGCATTTCCTTGGTGCCACGGATCGACAACGGCGACTTGGCAGCGATTTGGGCTGCCAGTTCGCGCACGCCCGCCTGCAGGGCTTCACGCGACTCATACACCTTGTTGACCAGACCCAAGGCAAGGGCTTCAGCGGCATCGACCTTGCGGCCGGTATAGGCCATTTCACGCACGATGCCCTGGTTGCCGATCAACTTGGGCAGACGCTGCAAGGTGCCCACGTCGGCCGTCATGCCGATGTCGATTTCCTTGATGGTGAAATAGGCGTCGGCCGAGCAATAGCGCATGTC
>JAGWLR010000184.1 GCA_028864885.1 Burkholderiales bacterium
CTTGTTGCCTGTCTTTGACCGCCTGCGGGGGCGGCGGTGGAGGGGGTGACAGCGCCGCTACCACCTCAAGCGTATCAACCGACAGTTCAGCAGAAGGGGCCTATGTGGGCACCTTGAGCGGCAGCTCGAACACTGCGTTCCAAATGCTGGTTCTCGATGACGGCACGTTCTGGACACTTTACGGTTTGCAGCAGTCGGGCATGTTCTACGTGAATGGGTTCGTGCAAGGTCAAGGCTCGTTTGCGAACGGCAAGTTCTCATCCACCAACGCCAAGGATTTCGGTTATTCGCCAGCCATGGCTGGGTCGGTAAATGGCACGTACACATCATCGCCATCCATTTCAGGTACGGTCACAAGCAAGGCTGGCAGCGTGAGCTTCAGTGGCGCGCCTGACCCTGCATCCTCCTACAACTACCAACAGGCTGCCACGATTTCGACGATTGCCGGGGTGTGGAACATGACGGTGCTCACGGGCGAAACGGTCAGCCTCAATGTGTCGAACACGGGAGCCTTGGGCGGCGTGTCATCTGCAGGATGCGCGTATTCGGGCACCGTCACGCCACGGGCTTCTGGCAAGAACGTTTATGACGTGAGGCTGCAGTTTGGCGCCAGCCCCTGCGCGCTTCCTGGCCAAGTCGCAAACGGGATCGCCGTGGCTTATGCCGTGGATGGTGGCAAAACACAACTTGTTGTGGCCGCGGTCGATTCAACACGAACCTACGGCGTCGCAGCGCTGGCTTCGCGCTGATCTTTGCCACAGAATGGGCGGATGTCAGACATCCGCATTGCTGAGTTCATTGGCCAGCACCTTCAATACCTGACCGTGCAAAGGCGCTTGGCCGAGCGCACCGTGGCCATGTACCAAGAGGCTCTGGCACGCCTGCAAGGGTTCTGCGATAAAGAAGGCTTGGCGTTGGATCAAGTGCGGCCCCAGCACGTGCGCGGCTGGGTTGCACGCCTGCACGCCCAGGGTCTGGGCCCCCGCAGCATTGCGATCACCTTGTCGGCCTGGCGCGGTCTGTGGCGCTGGCTGGGCAAAGAGGGGCTGACGACGCTGAACCCCGTCGACGGCATCAAAGCCCCCAAGGCGCCCAAGCCTTTGCCCAAGGCCTTGGGTGTCGACCAGGCTGTGGCGCTGGCCGAAGCCCCACCTTTGCCCACGCGTCACACCAAGCGAGACGAGGCCGAAGCCCCATGGCTGCATGCGCGGGATCAAGCCATGATCGAGCTGCTCTACAGCAGTGGGTTGCGCAGCGCCGAACTGTTGGGACTGGACGTGAACGCCTCGGCCCAAGCCGCCGGTTGGATCGACTGGCAAAGCGCCGAGGCGCATGTACTGGGCAAAGGCAGCAAACGGCGGTTGGTGCCGGTGGGGCAGGCCGCGATGCAAGCCTTGCAGCATTGGCTGACCGTTCGCGGTGCGCTGCGCGCGCCACAGGATGAGGCCCTGTTCATCAGCCGCCTGGGTAAACGCCTCACGCCGATGCAACTGCGCAACCGGCTCAAGCAGATCGCGCAGCAAGCCGGCCTGCCCACCCACGTGCATCCCCACATGCTGCGGCACAGCTTTGCCAGCCATCTGCTGCAGTCCAGTGGCGATCTGCGAGCCGTGCAGGAATTGCTCGGACACGCGCACATCAGCACCACCCAGGTCTACACGAAGCTGGACTTCCAGCATCTCGCCAAGGTGTAC
>JAGWLR010000116.1 GCA_028864885.1 Burkholderiales bacterium
TTGACATTCACCATATCGGGTCAGATGTTATCTTCAGCCGGAATGACGGCCGTCTGCCATCCATTGTAACGATTGGTAGTCGAAAGCAGTTCCCGTCGTTGGAGGGTTCCCGAAGACGGATCGACATCCCTGGTGAGGCTAGTCGAGCCGGACCTTTGCTGAATCTGCCACTCGCTTCCACTTCGAAACTTCGGCGCGAAGCAACGCATTGAACGCCTCAGGCGTGCCGCCTGCGATCTGCGCTCCTTGAGCCATCAGCTTGTCGCGGACCTCCGGATCCTGAAGGGCTTTGTTGAACTCGCTGTTCATCTTAGCAATGATGGCCTGTGATGTCCCGCTCGGGACCATGAACCCGCCCCAGGAAACGGCTTCGTAGCCGTTTATCCCGAGTGCTTCATCTACCGTGGGCACATCGGGCAGTGACGGTAATCGAGTCTTGCTCGTGACCGCGAGCGCCCTGAGCTTTCCACTCTTGACTTGCGGCATTCCCGCGAGCGAGGTGGGAAGGGCAACATTGATCTGCTGACCGAGCACGTCTGTGAGCGAAGGCGCGTCTCCCTTATAGGGAACGTGGTTCATCTTGACGCCAGCCATGGTACTAAGGAGTTCCCCGGCCAGATGGCTGCCCGAACCATTGCCGGCGCATCCAAAGGTGATCTGCCCTGGCCTAGCCTTTGCCATCGAGACTAGTTGGCGCAGGTCCTTTATTGGCGAATTTGCTGCTGTGACGATAATGAGCGGCACCGTTGTCACTAAGGAATTGCTGATCAATGAGGTTTGCGCTTGATGTTGCACAAGCCAAGGACTTCAGCTTTCGCAATCCGGGAGAGATGGGCCGATTCAAGCCGTCTTTCTCGCGTTTCGCACCTTTCCTGGTCGCGCTTTTGCGCGCTCAGGACGGATTGCTCCCCTCTAAGGACAACAACAGCCTCCTGGCGAACACCAGATTCGCCAAACCAAACAGGCTGAACAACTGCGCCGTGTTCTTGAACAGGCCCTTGTAGCGAACCTTGCGATGACCAAACAGATTCTTGATAACGTGGAACGGATGCTCAACCCGCGACCGAATCTGTGCCTTGACCCGCTCGACGGCGATCAGCAAGTCCTTGACGGCTCCGTCACACATCGCCTTGATCTTGCCGCGCTTGACGGCCACCTGCCACTTCACGGTCTTGCCTTGCATCTCCTCGCGCTTGTCCACGCCCGTGTAGCCCGCGTCGCCAAACGCATGCTCCTCGTGGCCATGCAGCAAGGCATGGGCCTGCGACACGTCCGACTCTTGGCCGCTGTGCCCACCACGCTATGCACCAGCCCAGAGGCCGCATCCACGCCGACGTCGGGTAGCAGCGGCGCATTTCTGCGCCACTGCCCCCTAAGGTAGGGTCGAGAACTGGCGCGCGCACCTTCAGGTGCCGGTGGTGATTCCACCGCTTTCGCGATGGCCCGCAATCCGGCGACCATAGTCACGTTTCCAACTCCCGCCACGTCAAACGCAGCATGCGGTTTTCCCGCACTACGCTTTCCTGTTTGCTTCATGTCAAGGTATATGGGACCTATCATGCCGGGGCCGCTTTCGTCGATGGTCGACGACGAACCCGATAGCCGTTGAACAGCTTCAGTTCGTCATAGAGCCACCGCCTACTCCACGTCTTCCAGCCGAAGCCCCGACGATTCCGGGAGCGCTCCAGATGGCGCCTGACCTTCTTTTCCACCCAGTCCTGGATGAAGCTGAAGCACTCACTGGAGTGTCCGACCGCGAAGTAGTTCACCCAGCCACGTAGCACCGGATTTATCAGTTGCACCACCCGATCCACCGGCTGCGACTGGTATCGCCTGAACACCTCCTTGAGTTTGCGCAGCAACGCCGTGCGTTTCTTCAACTTGGGCGTATAGTGCGCTCGCCACACCTGTCTCTTTATGCTGCGCAATCGACGGAAGTCGAATCCCAGAAAGCCAAAGCTCTCACCGCAGTCCAAATCCACCGTGCGACTCTTCTCTTCATTGACCTCGACCTGCAACTTGGCAAACTCTTCCCGAAGCCGTCGGCTTTCGCGTCAGTTCATGCTCGACGAGCAGGCGGCGAAACTTCAGCAGCGTGGTCGCGTCTGGCACCGCCTCGACTGCCAGGTCGATCCCGGCAAACGCCCGCATCGCCATGCTGTCGTACAGCGCGTCTTCCAGTGCCTCGTCCGACAGCCCGTACCACTGCAGGAGGAAGTAAATGCGCAGCATCCGCTCAAGGCCGATCGGCGGCCGGCCACGTTTGCCCTTGGGGTAGTACGGCTCGACCGCCGCAATCAGGCGCGCCCACGGCACCACGCTCTCCATCTCCGACAGGAAGCGCTGGCGGCGCGTCACACGCTTCTTGCCGTGACTTTCCGCTTCCGCAAAACTGATCTGTCGCTTCATCACAGGACCTGAATCATGGACACGCTCATGACAACGCGCTCACCCAATGCCTCGATGACTCGCGCACTGATTTAATCAGATGGTATGGACGCCTCCCCCCGGCAACGGGGCGCCGCTTACCTGCAAGAGTAACTGTAAGGGTCCTCGCTGCCATGGCATCCCTATGCCAAAGTGGAGGTGTCGATTGCAAACGACCCTGATCGGGACGATCCAAAATGAAGCTTACCGTCATCGGCATGGATATTGCCAAGCATGTCTTCCAACTTCATGCGGTGAATGCCAACACCGGTGAAATCGAGCGCATCAAGTTGAAGCGGAGCCAGGTCACCGACTTCCTTGCTCAGCGGGAGCGTTCACTCATTGCCATCGAAGCTTGCGGCAGCGCCCACCGTTGGGCACGAGAACTGCAGAAGCTCGGCCACGAAGTGAAGCTCATCTCTGTGCGATCGGTTCGTCCCTTTGTGTTGCGTAATAAAACCGACGCTGCCGATGCCAGAGCTATCTGGACAGCAGTCCAGCAGCCCGAGGCGCGGTTTGTTGCGATCAAGAGCGAGCAGCAACAGACCATTCTGGCGCTGCACCGCATCCGGGCTCAACTGATGAAGTTCCGGATCATGCAGACGAACGCATTGCGCGGCTTACTCTATGAGTTTGGTGAAGTCCTTCCGGAAGGATCTCGGGAATTTGCCGAAAAAATTTCTGGTGCGCTTGCCAAGATCGCGAATCGCTTGCCAGCCATACTGATCGACAGCCTACGAGAGCAATGGGCACGCGTGCAGGCAACCGACAAGGAAATCGCTGTGCTGGAACGTCGGCTCAAGGTTGCGCTTTGCGACAATCAGGAATGCCAGAAGATCGCTGAAATTCCTGGCGTGGGGCTGCTAACCGCCACGGCTGCGGTGGCTGCGATCGGCGATGCCAAAACGTTTCGCTCCGGGCGTGAGTTCGCTGCCTGGTTAGGCTTGGTACCGAAACAAACGGGCACCGGTGGTCACGTGCGCCAGCTTGGCATTAGCAAGCGAGGTGACACCTACCTGCGCACCCTACTCATACACGGCGCCAGATCGGTGATCATCAAAGGCGCATGAACCGCCTGGCTCGACGGATTGCTTCAGCGACGTCCTTTCAATGTAGTGGTGGCTGCCGTAGCCAACAAACTCGCCCGGACCATCTGGGCGGTGCTAGCAAGGGATACGAGATACACGGCACCCGCCATGGCTGCATAGCCAGGTGCGTGGCCCGCCTGAACTGACTTCTTCTCAAGGAGCGCAAGCATTGATCGCATGATGGCTAACAGGTTGGACCGGGGCGAGGAAAACCCGATAGGGAATGTGAGCAGCAACGCTCGATGATCAGATGAGGACCTCGCCAGCGAATTCCATATGGGCCAGCAGGCTGAGCGGCCTGCACAAAAGGGCCGGACATAGGCGTGCTGCCTTCACCTGTCGACCACCATGTCAATCGGCTTGCAATCCGGGAGGCGTCCACATAAGGCGATTCCCTAGTGACGGATCGCGCCGCAGCAACTATGACAGTTGTGCATCGCCAGAACACCGGGTTGTCGCGCCATCATCAGTACGAGCACGCTGACAACCAAGGTGGCCGCATTGATCTGGAGTATCGGATGCGGGCTCAAAGTACTGGCTACTGAGCGGCCCCAGATCTCAATGCCTTTACGTTGACCGCCAGCCAAAGCGGCAGTGTCGCAGACACCACGCATCAGAACAGCTTCGAAGATTGATCCTGCCCGGCAACTTTCATGTCGCAGAATCGTCTGCGTAGCTAGGTACGCCTCCGCTACTCCCAAATTAGGGCGTCATCTCCTGGATGCAGCTTGATGCGGGTTTCAACGTGCGTTCCTTCGGCGCGAGTATGCCTGCGGACGGTCCATTCTCGATCGTCTGTTGCGAAGATATTGGCGCCAACATGGGCGTTGCCGTACGGGGCGTTAGTATGCGCAAGTGATCTGCTAATGCGATTTCCAGCGTCCCATTGCCAGTTGCAGCTAGTAGAACGACCACGCCTGGGTTACGGTGAAATGGGAAGCGCTGATCATCCAAGAAATCAGAATCGTGCGTCAGTATGATGCGTCGCGTTTCACAAGCCGTCGCGAAACTGGCCTCGTCGGCGTGTCCAATGAGCGCCATGCTAGGGTAAGCCGCCTACTTTTCCGATGAGAGTAAGGCGTCCGGGCCAGCCCTTGCGCCCGCAGCGCTCGTGCCGCCGTGATGCCGTGATGCCGTGATGCCGGCGGCGGGTGTCCCGACGACTACGATGTGCTCACGGGAAATCATCAGAGATCCTCGTGAACCTCGATTGCAAGCGCCGGACAGATCCCAGCGGCCAAGCGGGCAGATTCGTGTTGATCAGTCGACGGTTCCGCACCCGGGGCGATGAGCGAACTCCCTACGCTGGCCCCATCCCAACAAGCCTTGAGACCATCGCTGCGGCATTCTGAAGTGTTGGAATGATTTCATTCTCGATCCTTTCGGGTGTCGCCTCGGCTGGCGATGTGGGGGTCGTCTCAGAAAACGGAAAATAAAGCACGCTAAGCCATTGCCAACAATCTCCGACGATAACGGCGACGGCTCAGCTCAGTAGCAGCTAAGTCTGCCTGCGTAACTTCTCCACCGTGCAAATCCCTGCACTCTTCTGGAGAAGCATCATGTACCGCTACACCAAACTTTCCCTGCTGGCCATCGCCATTGCTACGACTGGCGCTGTCGCCTATGCCGCCAAAGGCGGTATGGAAAACGACGCCCTGGCGATCACCAAGGCCAAAATTCCGCTCGCCCAGGCCGTCACCGTTGCCGAGCAGCACGCCAATGGCAAGGCATCGCGCGCCGAGTACGAAAACTCGAAGCAAGGCTGGGTCTATGACGTGGAAGTTGTCAGCGGGGCCAAGGTCTTCGATGTCCGGGTCGATGCCGACAAGGGCACCGTCATCTCGTCTGCCGAGGACAAGGCGGATCACGATGACGACCACGACAAGCAAGACTGACCGCCTGCCAGTGTGGCCGGATTGCGCATGACGCCGTGATCCGGCCCGGAGACTTCATGGAACATCTCAACCAAACATTCTTCCTGTGGCTCAACGCGCCTGAACACCCGAACGCTCTGGTGGTGACGCTGGCCACCTTCTTTGCGGAATGGCTCATCTGGGCCGTCCCGATTCTGATCGGCATCAGCTGGCTGCGTGGCAACGAGAACACCCGCAAAACGCTGCTGATCGCTACCGCATCCGGCCTGCTTGGGCTGCTGACCAACCAAATCATCGGTCTAGCTTGGTCGCACCCCCGGCCTTTCATGATCGGGCTAGGTCATACGCTCATTCCCCATGTTGCCGACTCGTCATTCCCCAGCGATCACCTGACACTGTGGTGGTCGGTTGCCTTCAGCTTTCTGCTACAGAGAAGACTACTAAGGGCTGGCGTAGCTTTGGCACTGTTTGGCATACCAATCGCCTGGTCACGCATCTACCTGGGGGTTCACTTTCCACTGGACATGCTTGGTGCCATCGCGGTCGCATCGCTCGGTGCCGCGCTGACATTGCACGCAGCACGCTGGTATCTGGGGCCGGTCTACCGGCAGGTGAGCCGTATCCATTGCCTGTTGTTCGGCAAGCTGATCGCGCAGGGATGGGTGCGCGAGTGAGCCTATGGATGGGCTAAGTCTGCCTGCTCAGACTGGCGGCAGTCCCTTTCACACCGGCAGGAGAACACTATGAACAATTTGCCCACGGTCAGAGCAAGCGACTGGCTCAACAAAGTCCCTGAAGTCACGCTGTCGTTCTGGATCATCAAGATCATGTCCACGACGGTGGGCGAGACGGGGGCCGACTTCCTGGCGGTCAACGCGGGTTTTGGCCAAGGCTTGACGCGCACCGTCATGGGGGCGTTACTGGCAGTCGCCCTGTTCACGCAACTGCGCACCCGCCGCTACACCCCTTGGATTTACTGGCTCACGGTTGTGTTGGTCAGCGTGGTCGGTACCCAGATCACCGACCTGTTGACCGACGGCCTGGGCGTCAGCTTGTACATCAGCACTTCGGCGTTCGCCGTCACGCTCGCCGTGATTTTCGCTGTCTGGTATCGGGTCGAACGTACCTTGTCCATCCACGACATCGTGACGCAAAACCGAGAACTGTTCTATTGGTCCGCCATCCT
Organism: Burkholderiales bacterium; assembly: GCA_028864885.1. Lineage (GTDB taxonomy): Bacteria > Pseudomonadota > Gammaproteobacteria > Burkholderiales > Burkholderiaceae_C > Aquabacterium. The sequence goes on from JAGWLR010000116.1 coordinate 6,576, forward strand.
CTGCACGTTTGCGCTGGGCACTGCTGCCGGTGATCTGGCGACCGAGGCGCTGGGCTTGGGCTTTACCTGGGGTGCTGTCGCCTTTGGTGCGCTAATCGGCATCACCTATGCCGTGTGGCGCATGGGTGGCAACGCCGTGCTGACCTTCTGGATCGGCTACATCCTGACCCGACCCTTCGGCGCTGCGCTCGGCGACCTGCTGACACAAGCCAAGACTTACGGTGGCCTCGGAATGGGGGCCATGTGGACCAGCACCCTGTTCCTCTCAGTCATCGTCATTCTCGTGGCCGTTGCGCAGATCGGCATGAGCGCAGGCCGCTCCGCCCAAGCCGCCGAGTAACCATCTTCCCAACTTCCAAGGAGAAATCATGCCCAATCAGCACGCTATCGCCCGCCTTGTCGCTGCCGTGTCGGCGGTGGCGCTCGTGGCCCTGGCCACCGGCTGCTCCAAGCCTGCCGACCAAGGCCGCGCGAGCACCGCCCCTGCACCGACTACTAACGCCAGCACGGTATCGCCGGGCAAAGCCGCTTCCAAGCTGGGCGACTTGACCGCATTTCGCAGCATCGCCACTGACGTGTCCACCATCGTAGACAAGGGTGATCTGCCCGCCGCCAAGACCCGCATCAAGGATTTGGAGGTGGCCTGGGATTCGGCTGAGGCTGGACTGAAACCGCGCGCAGCCGACGACTGGCATCTGCTCGACAAAGCCATCGACAAGGCGTTGTCTGCGTTGCGTGCCGATGCGCCAAGCCAAGCTGACTGCAAGGCTGCGATGGGTACTCTGCTAAAAACCTTCGACACGCTCGATGGACAGTGAGCTTACCCCATGAAAACATCCACTGAACACGCTCTGGCCAAGGTGCCAGAAGTCACGCTTGGCTTTTGGCTCATCAAGATTGCCGCAACCACGCTTGGCGAAACCGGCGGCGATGCCGTCTCGATGTCCATGAACCTGGGATATTTGGCCGGCACCGGCATCTTCGCCGTGATCTTCCTGGCTGCCGTCATCGCGCAAGTCAAGGCCAAGGGCTTCCATCCCTTTCTGTACTGGACCACCATCATCGCCACCACCACGGTCGGCACGACGTTGGCCGACTTTGCAGATCGTTCGCTCGGCATCGGGTACGCTGGCGGTTCGAGCCTGCTGCTGGCCTTGTTGCTCGGCTCGCTCTTCGTTTGGCATCGCACCCTCGGCTCCGTATCAGTGAACACCGTCAGCTCACCCAAAGCGGAAGCGTTCTACTGGCTGACGATCATGTTCTCCCAGACGCTGGGTACGGCGCTGGGCGATTGGATGGCGGATACGGCAGGCCTGGGCTACACCGGCGCGGCTGTTGTGTTCAGCGGGTTGCTCGCCCTGGTGGTGGTGGCCTACTACAGGACGGAAGTGTCCCGCACACTGCTGTTTTGGGCGGCGTTCATCCTGACCCGCCCGCTGGGAGCCGTGGTCGGCGACTTTCTGGACAAGCCGCTGAGCGCTGGCGGTCTGGCGCTGAGCCGCTATTCGGCATCGGCCGCGCTGCTGGCCTTCATGCTGACCGCGATCCTGCTGTTCAGGCAAAGGGCAGCCCGGACCGCGCATTGAAAATACGGTCATCCCAGCCAATATGGAGGAAACAATGCCATGAGAAATAGTCCTGATCAATATGACAAATTAAGCAAAGCCTTTCATTGGATTACGGCCGCAATTGTTGTCACAGCATTCGTGTTAGGGCCTGGCGACTTCGGGCGAATAGTTGATGGTGGAGTCGATCCAGCCACACGAAATGACATCGTGTGGCATGAATCTTTGGGTGTCGCCGTATTTGTGCTCACATTCTTGCGCTTGATTTGGGCTGCAATACGTCCGGGTGCTCCACGGCATCAGATGTCGGTATGGATGTTTGGCCTTTCCCGATTGGCACATTTTGCACTGTGGGCTTTACTTCTTTTGCTGCCGATTTCTGCGCTGCTGGCTCTGGGAAGCGAATCTCATCCTTTGACGCTATTGGGCGGAATCCGAATTAACGTGTTCCCTGCAGTTGGGAATTCTTATTTTTCCAACCTTGCAGATTGGGGCGAGATTCACAAACTGCTTGGTGATGTCATCATATGGTTGGCAGGCATTCATGCG
>JAGWLR010000185.1 GCA_028864885.1 Burkholderiales bacterium
AACTGTGGTGCACCACGACCGTGATGGCAGCCGACTCAATGCGACCTTCGAGGCCTTTGCACAGCATTGGGGTTTCAGGATTCGACTGTGCCAGCCCTACCGAGCCAAGACCAAGGGCAAGGTCGAGTCAGGCGTGAAGTACGTCAAGCGCAACTTCGTACCTGGTCGCAGCTTCCGCGATCTGGATGACTTCAACGCTCAGTTGCAGGCTTGGCAGACAGAGGTTTCGGATGTGCGCATCCATGGCACCACGCACCAGCGGCCCATCGACCGTTTCCAGGGCGAGGCGGCACACCTGACGCCCACGGCCAGCCAACCGAGCTTTCGCGATGCCATGGTGCGTGAGCGCGTGGTGGCCGAGGACTGGCTGGTCAGCATTGATGGCAACCGCTACTCCGTGCCCTTTAGGCTGATCGGCAAGACGGTACAAGTGGTGCGTGAAGGAGCGCACTGGGTGATCCGCCACGGCGGGCAAGAGGTCGCTCGCCACGAGGTGCTAGCCGGCAAGGCGCAACTGAGCGTCAAGCCTGATCATGGCCCGCGCGCCCAACGTGCAAGCCCCAGCGCTGTCCTGACGCTGCCAGCGCCATTGCCTGAGCGCCCAGCACACCAGGCACTGACGCAGGATGTGGAGGTACGTGACCTGTCGGTTTATGAGCAGCTTGCCGCTGCACTGGAGGCCGTATGAACGCCATCGCCATGACCACACCGGCGCAGCTCGAACGTCTGGGTGAGCACCTACGCAAGTTGCGGTTGCACAAGAGCAGCGAGCGGCTCGAAGCCATGCTTCAGCATGCTGCCGCGCAGGAGTTGCCCTACGCCGACTTCCTGGAGCAAGTGCTGGGCGAAGAGGTGGCCGCCAAGCGTAGCCAGAACATCGCCATGCGTACTGCCATGGCCCGTTTCCCCTTCGTCAAGCCATTGGAGACCTTCGACTTCAGCTACCAGCCATCGATCGATAAAAAGCAGGTTGGCAACTTGGCCAGCGGCCACTTCATCGAGCATGGCGATAACGTCATCATCTTGGGGCCCCCTGGTGTGGGCAAGACTCACCTCGCGGTGTCGCTGGGGCTCAAGGCCATTGAGGCGGGCTACCGCGTGTTGTTCACCTCTGCGGCCAACTTGATCGCCCAGCTAACCAAAGCACACACCGAGGGCAAGCTCGACGACAAGCTCAAGGTGTTCACCACCCCGCGACTGCTGATCATCGACGAGATCGGCTACCTGCCTATCGACCGGCAAGGTGCCAATTTGTTCTTCCAGCTCATCAGTCGCCGCTATGAGCGCGGACCGATGATCCTGACCAGCAATCAGAGCTTTGGTGCCTGGGGAGAGGTCTTCGGCGACCGGGTCATCGCCACTGCCATCCTCGACCGGCTGCTGCACCACGCTGTCACCCTCAACATCCGGGGCAACTCATACCGCCTCAAAGAAAAACTCAAGGCCGGACTCGTTCGTTCCGACGAGCCCGATTCTCAACCGGGTGGGGAAATTTAAAACACCACGACTGGGGAAAATTGGAATACCGTTGACAGATGACAACAGGTTGGACCTGCGCGGGCAGTGACCGTTTAACTTGGGGGCAGCGTCAAAGCGCTTGCCGGCTAACGAATGGGTCGCCCGCGTGCGTCTTTCATCAGGGTCTGCGGTGCT
>JAGWLR010000186.1 GCA_028864885.1 Burkholderiales bacterium
CCGTGGTGGAAGTGATCGACCCCAAGAGTTTGTGGATCAATGTGCGCTTCGACCAGATCAGCGCATCGGGGCTGGCTGGGGGGCTGCCGGCTCGTATCGTCCTGCGTTCGCGTGGCGGCCAGACGTTGAAAGGTCGCGTGCTGCGGGTGGAACCCAAGGCCGACGCGGTAACCGAGGAAACGCTTGCCAAGGTGACATTCGATAACAAACCAGAACCTTTGCCACCGGTGGGTGAACTGGCCGAAGTCACGGTTGACTTGCCGGCGCTCCCGGCCGCTCCACTGATCCCCAACTCTGCCGTCCAGCGTGAGGGCGACAAAGTCGGGGTCTGGCAAATCGTGGATGGTGATCTGCGTTTCTCCCCGGTCAAGCTCGGCACTTCCGACCTCAATGGTTACGTGCAGGTGCGCGAAGGGCTCAAGAACGGGGACCAGGTTGTGACCTATAGCGAAAAGGCATTGACGGCGCGCAGCCGCATCCATGTGGTCGACCATATCCCAGGGGTGTCACGATGATCAGCCTAGCCGGCCGCGACATTCTCCATGCCTGGGGAAAATTCGTATTCACCGGCATCGGTCTGGGTCTGCTGATCGGCGTCACCCTGGTCATGGCTGGGGTGTACCGAGGCATGGTGGACGACGGCAAGGCGTTGCTCGACAACAGTGGCGCTGACCTTTGGGTGGTACAAAAGGATACTCTGGGTCCTTATGCGGAGTCGTCCAGCCTGAACGATGACGTGTATCGTGCCATTCTCGCCATGCCGGGAGTCTCACGGGCAGCGAACGCGACCTACCTGACAATGCAGGTACGCAAGGGCAGGAGTGATGTACGCACCATGGTGGTCGGCATCGCGCCCGGTGCGTTGGGGGCTACACCCGGATGGCCTCCTTATCTCGTCGCTGGACGCCAGATCACGCGCAGTCACTACGAGGCGGTGGCCGATATCGCTACCGGCTTCAAACTGGGAGATCGCCTTGTCATTCGCCGAAGCCATTACACCGTCGTTGGGCTGACACGGCGCATGGTGTCGTCCAGCGGCGACCCGATGGTATTCATTCCGCTCAAGGATGCCCAAGAGGCTCAGTTCCTCAAGGACAACGACGCCATTTGGCAAAGCCGGCGTCGCACCGAAGCCAACCCGGCCTTCAATCGACCCGGTGTTCCAGGTTTGCTGGATGCCGTGATTGCTTCACAGAGCACCAACGCGTTCGTCAATGCAGTACTGGTCACACTGAAACCTGGCCATGCGCCGGACGAGGTTGCCGAATCCATCCGGCGCTGGAAGCGTTTGACGGTCTACACCCGGGCACAGATGGAAGACATCCTCGTCGGCAAGTTGATCGCCACCTCGGCCAAGCAGATCGGCATGTTCCTGGTGATTCTGGCCATCGTTAGCGCGGCCATCGTTGCCTTCATCATCTATTCGCTGACGATGGACAAAATCCGCGAGATCGCGGTGTTGAAGCTCATCGGCACACGCAACCGAACCATCGCCGCGATGATCATGCAGCAGGCGCTCGCCCTGGGCGTGATTGGTTTCGTGGTCGGCAAGATCACAGCCACTTTCTCAGCGCCCCTGTTTCCCAAGTACGTACTGCTGATGCCGTTCGACTCCATCGCCGGTTTTTTCGCCGT
>JAGWLR010000187.1 GCA_028864885.1 Burkholderiales bacterium
CTACGGCACCTTCACCATCGGCACCGACGGCACCTGGACCTACTCAGCGGACAACAGCCAGAGTGCTGTCCAGCAACTCGGCGCCGGTCAGACTCTGACCGAGACCTTCACGGTCAAGTCCACCGATGGCACGCCGGCTTCCGTCACGGTGACGATCAATGGCACCAATGATGCCGCCGTCATCTCTTCGGCTGGCACCACGGGCTCGGTCACTGAAGATGTCGCCGTCGATGGCACTGGCCACATCAACACCGGCGGCACCTTAAGCGTCACCGATGTGGACGCTGGTCAAGCGGGCTTCCAAGCCAATACCGTCCACGGCGCCTACGGCACCTTCACCATCGGCACCGACGGCACCTGGACCTACTTAGCGGACAACAGCCAGACCGCTGTGCAGCAACTCGGCGCGGGTCAGACTCTGACCGAGACCTTCACCGTCAAGTCCACCGATGGCACGCCGGCCACCGTCACGGTCACGATCAATGGCACCAACGATGCCGCGGTCATCTCGTCCGCGGGCACCACGGGCGCCGTCACCGAAGACACTGCTGTTGACGGTACCGGTCACATCAACACCGGCGGCACGCTGTCCGTCACCGATGTGGACGCTGGCCAAGCCGGCTTCCAAGCCAACACCGTCCATGGCGCCTACGGCACCTTCACCATCGGCACCGACGGCACCTGGACCTACTCAGCGGACAACAGCCAGAGTGCTGTCCAGCAACTCGGCGCCGGTCAGACTCTGACCGAGACCTTCACGGTCAAGTCCACCGATGGCACCCCGGGCACCGTCACGGTGACGATCAATGGCACCAATGACGCCGCCGTCATCTCGTCGGCAGGTACAACTGGATCTGTCACCGAAGATGTCGCCGTAGACATCCACGGCCTGATTCAGACTGGCGGCACGCTGACCGTCACCGATGTGGACGCCGGTCAGTCCCATTTCCAGGCAGAGAACCTCTCAGGGCTGTATGGAACATTCCGCATCAATTCGGCTGGTGTCTGGGTTTACTCTGCGGTCAACTCACAGCAAGCCATCCAACAGTTGGGTGAAGGGCAGTCGCTGACAGAGACCTTCCAAGTCAAATCAGCCGATGGCACTCCTGCCATGGTCACCGTCACTATCCATGGCACCAACGATGCGGCCGTCATCTCCTCGCTTGGCTCACCGGCTCCCCTCACAGAAGACGTGAATGTCAATGCCTCTGGCAACCTCGTCACAGGTGGCACCTTGTCGGTCACCGACGTGGATGCTGGACAATCTGCCTTCCAAGCAGCAACCACCACGGGTGCCCATGGCACGTTTGCTATCGCGAGCGATGGCACCTGGACCTACACGGCAGCCAACAATCAAAGTGCGATCCAAGCCCTGGGATCGGGCCAATCGCTGACCGAAACCTTCACTGTCAAGTCGGTTGACGGCACGTCGTCGACGGTCTCCGTCACCATTCTCGGCACCAACGATGCTCCTGTTCTGAGTCTCGACTCAAATGGCTCCAGTGGCGCCACAACGGGCAACTATCTCACCCGATTTGCCGAAACCGGCGCGGGCGTCTCGGTGGTGGACAGTGACGTCTCAATCAAAGATGTGGACTCGGCCAACCTCACGGGTGCCACAGTGCACCTCAC
>JAGWLR010000188.1 GCA_028864885.1 Burkholderiales bacterium
ATACCGTGACAAATGCACAGCCCTCGCTTCAGGGTGGTGTCTGGCGGCCGATTCCCGCACAATGGACGGTTGCTTTGCCCAGCCCCCTTATTGGCGCATTCATGAAGATCCTGGTCGTCACCACGAAGAGCCCCTATCCGCTGTTTGAAGGCCGCGCCCTGCGCACCTACAACCTCATCAAGCAAGCGGCTCGTGAACACGAAATCCACCTGCTGTCCTTCGTGCAGACCCAGGAGGATCTGGATGGCATCGAGCACATGCGGACGATTTGCCCCGTCGTGGAGTACGAGAAGCTTTACTTCGAGGGCGCCAAAACTCAAATCGTGAAGGACGCGATCTGCGAGCTGTTCAGCCGCGCGCCCCTGCCCGTTGTGAAATACCGAACCGCCGCCATGCGCGAGCGGATGCGCCGCCTGATGCAGACCCATCGCTACGACCTGGTGCACCTCGACATGTTGCACTTGGCTGATTACATCGACTTGTGCGGCGACACCCCGGTGGCGCTGATCGAGCACAACGTTGAACATGTGATTCTCGATCGTCGTGCGGATACCGAAACACGTCCCTTGCATCGCGCTTACCTGCGCTATCAGGCGGCCAAGCTCAAGGCCTTTGAAGCCCGTGCCTGCCAACGGGCGCAGCACGTGGTGGCCGTGTCCGATCTGGATGCCCAGCAGTTGCGTACCCTCGCGCCCGGTTCACAGGTGACCTCCGTACCCAATGGCGTCGACACCGAGTTCTTCAGTGCGCAGGGGCGTCCCAAGCAAGCCAGCAGCCTGGTCTTTGTGGGCGGCTTCACGTGGTTTCCCAATCTGGACGCCATCCGCTACTTTTGTGAAGACATCCTGCCCAAGTTGATCCAGGCCATCCCTGACATTCGCCTCACGGTCATTGGCAAGCAACCCGATACCCCTGCTGTGCACGAGATCGCCAAGCACCCCCATGTGCACCTGGCCGGACAGGTCGACGACATCCGCCCCTATGTCGATGAAGCGGCGGCCTACATCGTGCCGCTGCGCATCGGAGGGGGCACACGACTGAAGATCCTCGACGCCTTGTCGATGTCCAAAGCCATCATCTCCACGTCAGTGGGTTGCGAAGGTCTGGCGGTAGAAGATGGCCGCACCATCGTGATGGCCGACACCCCGGATGACTTCGCTCAAGCCATCGTGCGGGTGCTGCGCGACCCCGAACTGGCAGATCGCCTGGGTCGTCAGGGGCGCGAATTGGTCGAGCAACGCTACGACTGGGCCGCTGTCGCTCGCGGCCTGATGCAGGTGTACGCCGACACAGCGGCACAACGACGCGCGGGATGAAGCCAGGATGAGCAGTACCCCCGCCACGCCTTCGTTTGCCAAACACTTTGCCTTTTACGCGCTGGCCAATGTGCTGACTCTGGCCGCCGGCTTGGTGTCGTTTCCGATCACCACGCGGCTGCTGAGTAGCGCTGAGTTCGGCCTGCTGAGTTATTGGGAATCGGGCTTGCTGGTGTTGGTGGCCATCCTGAAACTCGGCGCCAGCGATGGCGCCATGCGCTTTTACCCGCATGGTCGCGACCCGCAGGAGATGCAGCGCTATGCCACCAACATCTTGCTGGCGCCGGCCTTGATGGGCCTGGCGGGATG
>JAGWLR010000189.1 GCA_028864885.1 Burkholderiales bacterium
TGCGTCGCCTTTCCCGGCTACGCCCTCGACCTGGTCGCCTTCACCGGCATCACCGGCCCGCTCACCTCGGCGCTGACGCAGATCGCGAGCCTGGGGCCGGGCATCAAGGCCCTGGTCGGCTTCGTCGGTTTCGTGGTCGCCCTGATCTCGCTGTCGGCCCTGCGCAATTTCGGGCCGGTGCTGTTTTACGTGGGCCTGGCCATCTTCGGTGCGGTGGGCCTGGTGATCGCGGGCGCCATCATGGGCGCGGTCGTCTGAGCTCAGCACAAACCTGCAGGAGCCTGACATGCAAGCCGACACCTACATCCCCCGTCGCCTGGATGACCCCTGGAAGATCGGCTTCTGGGACATCGATGTGGCCGCCCCGGTGATCTTCTTTTTTTTCGTCGGCTACCTGTCGGGCACCAAGCTGGCCTTTGCGGCCTGCGCAGGTGCGGGGATCTTCCTGTCGCGCTGGATCGCCCGCATCAAGGCCGACAAGCACCAGGCCTTCGCGATGCACTGGCTGTACTGGCACCTGCCGCCTAGCCCCATGACCGCGATGCGCGCCACCCCGCCCTCGCACATCCGCCGCATGGTCGGCTGAGTCTGGAGCACGCCATGGACTTCGAGCGACTCAACAGCGACATCAAGGAGATGCGCCGCCGCAACCGCAGCCTGGGGCTCGCGGTGGGCGTCCTGGCTTCGGGTCATGTTGTGGCACTGCTCGTCATCCTCAACCTGATTGGCACCGTTCGCATGGTGGTCGTGCCACCCACGATCGACAAGACCTTCTGGGTCAGCCGCGACAAGGCCAGTGGCGAATACCTGGAGCAGATGGGTGGCTTCATGGCCTGGCTGGTGCTGGACGTCACGCCCTCATCGATCGACTGGAAGAAAAACATCCTGCTCGGCTATGTGGAGCCCGACCAGTACGGCGCACTCAAGACCCGGCAGGAGGTCGAGGCTGAAAGGCTCAAACGCATCAACGCCAGCACGATGTTCATGCCCCAACAGTTGGTGCCCAGCGAAGACAAGCAAAGCGTCGTGGTGCGTGGCCGACTGCGCACCCTGGTCAATGGCTTTGAGACCGCCAACGACCTCAAGGCCTACCTGATCGAGTTCAGTTTCAACGGGGCACGCATGCACCTCAAGACCTTCAAGGAGGTTCCCAATGCGAGCTGACTTCAAACCACGCCAGCAGCCCGCTGCGGCGCTGGCAAGCCTGCTGCTGACCACGGTGACAGCCGCTGGGATGGCAACGGCACCAAGCCCCGTCAGGGCGCTCCAGTTGGTCGAAGCCCGCGACGGTGTTTCCGTTGAAGCCATGGTGTCGATCAAGGAACCCACACGCATCCGCATCGATGGCGCACCCATCACCGATGTGTTCGGCAACATCTATTCGAGCAACTGTACCAGCGCGGCGGCCTCTGCCCCCTTGACCAGCTCCCTGGCCAATGGCACGCCTCTCCCCGGCACCAACAGCCAGAACAGTCCGGCCATTAACCCCACGGGTGAATTGGTCCTCGAATGCGACAAGGACAAGGGCGAGGTCTACATCCGCCCCGTGGGCAAATCCAGCAAGCCCATCAACCTGTTCGTCTCCACCAGCCAGGCCACTTACACACTGCTACTGCATCGCTC
>JAGWLR010000190.1 GCA_028864885.1 Burkholderiales bacterium
CGAACATTTGCCACACGTCAAACAAGTCCCGCGGATGCTGACGATCCATGGCTGCCACCAACTTGCTGCCATAGAGTTCCGCCGTCGCCAACACAGGCAAGGTCAATTCCGCGCTGAACATGTCAGCGGTCTTGGGCATCAGGGGGCGCTTCTCAACCGGCAACACTGTGCCTCGGAACACCACATTGACCTCGACCTTCACCTGACTTTCGTCGTTCTCGATCAGGAGCTTGGTCTCAGCAAGGTCTTTGCTACGCACCTTGCGTGCGTTCAGTCCCAATTTGGTCGCCCTCGCCGCAATGGCCTCTATCTCGGTCACGATTTCGGTGAGGGCTTGCTCTCGCGGAGTGGCCCAGGCGTGTAGACCACGTCGATGTCAACAGAGAGGCGTGGCATGTCCATCACGAAAAGGTTGATGGCCGTGCCGCCCTTCATCGCAAAGATGTCGTTGGCAAATACATCGGGCGCCACCTCCAGAAGGAGTCGTACAGTGTCCGCGTAGAGCTTATCCATGAGGTTTGAGTGTCAACAAACTGCCGTCCTTCATGCGAGACATCCAGCGCTTGTCGCTCCCGACAGGCAGCGTGTAGCGTTGCAAGAATTCGTCCACATCCACCAGTCCCGTTTCGCGAGACCACGCCAGGAACAGGCGCACAGTTTTGACACTGGTACAGCATGCCAACAAGTGGCCCAGCATGTCTTTGCGCAAGTTCCGCACGCCGTCAAACAGGTTGCGGGCCTCTTCCAGACTTTGACGCGTACCGACGTCATAGAGCATTTCCAACAGCGCACGCTCAGGCGCCGACACCAGCAAGCCAGGCGGCAATCCCGGTGGCGTGATGAGGCTTTTCTTAGCTAAGCCCTCGTCCGCCCACTCAAATAACCGCGCCGAGGCATACCGTGCCGGAAATCGGGAGGTGAACCAGTCTGGCACGGCGAAACGCACATCCCCCCACAACACCCACTGCTCTCGTGTCGAGAGGTTGTGCCTGACCCCTTGCAAAGCCAGCGCCGTCTTGCCGCCCACATGCAGGCCTGTCACCCTGCTCTGCAGCAGTTTGATCGAACCATGCACATTCACGTCATCGCCCGGGAAGGCATAGACGCCCTGCGCAAGCCGCAGCAGCCACCCGCTTTCAACGTAGTGGGCAGCCAATGTGGGGGAGATGCCCAGACGCTCCAACTCGGCCAGCCCGAAGGGCGCACCACGGGGCATGTCCGACTGAAGCCGCCTGAGCAAAGAGTGTCTTGAATTTCCAGCCATGCAATAAAAATATCACAAATTCCAATCAATTAAAAACGATTGATTGAATATGATGCCAAAAATTAAACAAGGTTTAACTTTTCCCACAATATCAATGCAGTGTGGATACCAACAACATCCGCCCTCCCGCCAATCCATCGCACATCAGGCAACCGCTCTCAAAGCAACAGGCGTCGCCTTGCTGCCTCTGATCCAGTCGTCCACCATCTCGGCCCAACTTTGCAACATGGCCCGGCGCTGCTCGGCGTATTCCGCCTTGTTGTAGACAGCACGCACCCCTTTCTGCTCGTGAGCCAGGCACTTTTCGATCCAGTCGGTGTTAAAGCCAGCCTCGTGAAGCAGTGTTGA
>JAGWLR010000191.1 GCA_028864885.1 Burkholderiales bacterium
CTCTGACCGAGACCTTCACGGTCAAGTCCACCGATGGCACCCCGGGCACCGTCACGGTGACGATCAATGGCACCAATGACGCCGCCGTCATCTCGTCGGCAGGTACAACTGGATCTGTCACCGAAGATGTCGCCGTGGACATCCACGGATTGATTCAGACTGGTGGCACGCTGACCGTCACCGATGTAGACGCCGGTCAGTCGAATTTCCAGGCAGAGAACCTCGCTGGGCTGTATGGAACCTTCCGCATCAATTCGGCAGGCGTTTGGGTTTACACCGCCGTCAACTCACAACTGGCCATCCAGCAACTGGGTGACGGGCAATCACTGACAGAGACCTTCCAAGTCAAATCAGCCGATGGCACCCCCGCCACCGTCACCGTCACCATCCACGGCACCAACGATGCAGCCGTCATTTCTTCGCTTGGCACACCAGCCCCTGTCACTGAAGACGTGAATGTCAATGCCTCTGGCAACCTCGTCACAGGGGGCACCTTGTCGGTGACCGACGTCGATGCAGGGCAATCCGCCTTCCAGGCGGCCACCACCACGGGCGCCCACGGCACGTTTGTGATCGCCAGCGACGGCACCTGGACCTACACCGCCGCCAACAATCAAAGCGCGATCCAAGCCCTGGGTTCAGGCCAATCACTGACTGAAACCTTCACCGTCAAGTCGGTTGACGGCACATCGTCAACGGTTACCGTCACCATTCTCGGCACCAACGATGCGCCTGTTCTGAGTCTTGACTCAAATGGCTCCAGTGGCGCAACCGCAGGCGACTATCTCACCCGATTTACCGAAACCGGAGCGGGCGTCTCGGTGGTGGACAGTGATGTCTCGATCAAAGATGTGGACTCGGCCAACCTCACGGGTGCCACAGTGCACCTCACGAACGCGCAAGCTGGCGACCTGCTCACCGCGGGCACCTTACCAACCGGCATCTCGGCCTCATATGACTCCGCATCGGGCACGCTGACCCTGAGCGGCTCGGCATCCTTGTCCAGCTATCAAGAGGCATTGAAGGCGGTCACGTTCAGCGCCTCCGGAGACCACCCATCCGACATTGATCGCAACATCAGCATTTCCGTCACAGATGGCATCAGTACCTCGAACGTGGCCACAACCACCGTATCGATTGCCTTGCACAACTACGCTGATACTCCGACCTTGTCCGTGACACCGGTGGGTTACTGGACCTTCAACGACGCTGCTGGAAGCGCCACCACATACAACCGCAACAACACCAGCCAGACCGGCACCCTGGCCGACGACTCATCCACAGGTGGGACCGCATTGCCCGTCCTTGCCTCCGCCGACCAACGCAATGCGGCTGCGGGCAATTACATCAACTTCACTGATGTGGGAGACCGAGTCGACATCTCTACCTCGATCACTCAGCCCCTGATGGGGACAGCCACCATGACCTTCTGGCTCAAAACCACCATGACCGGCACCAGCAATGGCGGCGGCAATTCGTGGGATCTGGCCAGCATCATCGGCAGCGAACAAAATGGCGGCGGCAACGATATCCAGTGGGGCACGATCAACAGCAGTGGCCAGATCGGTTTTGGTCTGGGTAATGTCCCCGGCGTCTATAGCAC
>JAGWLR010000025.1 GCA_028864885.1 Burkholderiales bacterium
GCCAGCAACCCGACCGCCAAGGCGGCCACCTGCACCACCGTTTGAATGGGCTGCGCGGTGAGCTGCCGCACCGACAAGGTCCAGACAATCGGCATGCACGCGTGCCAACGCCGGATACCCACTCGCATCAAGCTCACCAACACCCAGGTGGACAGCGCAAACAAGGCGATGGCGCCGGTGAAGCCGCCAAGGGCGATGCCACCGAGTTTCCAATCCCGAGCCACGAGCAAGAGCAGTCCGGCCAAGCTGCCCAGCCCGGCCACCCAGGCAAACAGAGACAGCGTTTTCAGGCTACCCAGATCGCGCCGGATGACGCGCAGCGGTGGCACCTGAGCCAACTGCAAGACAGGGGGCAAACCGAAGCCGAGCGTCAGCAACACCCCCACCCCCAGGCCAACCGCGAAGGGACGCCAGGTAGGCAAAGGCAAGGCCACTGAAACCAGATCAGCCAACAGAGCCACGAAGACCTCATGACAGAACCAGCCCAGAATCAAGCCCAATCCACTGGCCAAGATCCCCACCCACAAGAACTCGATGGCGTAGATGCGGGTCATCATGGTCTGGGACAGGCCCAACACCCGCATGAGGGCACAGTCGTCCAGCCTGGCTTGCGCAAAATCTCGCGCCACCATGGCCACCGCCACGGCAGACAACAAGCCGGCCAGCAGGGCGACGAGACGCAGAAACAGCCCCGCGCGCTCCAGGGTGGCACGCATCTCGGGCTGCCCCTGGTCAAGGGTCTCCACCCTCACCCCTCGAGTACCGTCGATCAAACGCGAGGCCTCTTTGACAAAGGCATCAACCTGGGCTTGTTTGTCTCCTTTGAGCAAAGCCCCCGGCTGAAACCCCGCATCTTGCGGACGCACCGGCCCCGCCACCATCAAGCGATACGTGACACGGCTGGCAGGCTGCACCAACTGTGTGGCCGCCAGATCACCCGCACGGATCATGACGCGCGGCGCAAACGACATGAACCCGGCACCGCGATCTGGCTCAGTGGCAATCACCGCCGCGATCGTGAACGCGTTTTCGCCCAGCCACAACGCATCCCCCACCTTCAAATTCAAAGCCAGCAAGACACCGGCATCCACCCACGCCTGACCAGCAGCAGGGCCACCGACAGGGGCAGAGCGATCGGCTTTGACCGTGCCGTCAGCTTGCACCGACCCCAATTGCAAATGCCCTCGCAAGGGATACTGCGTGTCTACGGCTTTCAAGGCGACCAACTTGCTGTCGCCGCCCTTGTCATCCGGCGCGCGTGCCATGCTGGCGAGCACCGAGGTCTGGGCCATTCGCAAACCGCTGCGCTCAGCCAAGGCCATGACGGGAGCAGGCACGGGCTGATCGGCCACCACCACTGCGTCGCCCCCCAGCAACTGGGCGGCATCGCGATTGAGCCCCGCTTCAATGCGATCGGCAAAAAAGGCCACCGCGCTCAACGCCGTCACGGCCAGCACCACTGAGATCAGCAAGAACCGCATGCTGCCCGAGCGCCAGTCGCGACGCATTTGCGTCCAGGCCCAACGCCACGTGGAAATGCGTACACTGGAGTAATGACCCAAGGTGTCATGCATGAGGAGCACAATTCATCGATGATGGAGCTGCCATTGTGACGCCCCCCGATTGCCCTCGCCATGCCTGTTGATTACTTGCGAACCCTGACAGCGCCCGAGCGAACCCGGCGCACCAACATCCACTTGGGGATTTCATTGGCCTTCATTGCCGGGGCCACCAATGCGGGTGGCTTCCTGGCAGTGGGTCAATACACCTCGCACATGACCGGCATGGTCTCCAGCCTGGCCGATGCCATCGTGCTGGGCAACATCGAGCTGGTCTGGGCCTGCCTGACCTCGGTGATCAGTTTCATCATGGGCGCGGCCACCTCGGCCATCCTGATCAACTGGGCACGCCGCCAAAAAAGCCGACATGAGTACTCGCTGCCATTGCTGATCGAAGCCTCCCTGCTGCTGGCATTCGGCCTGCTGGGGGGCAAGTACCACGGCTTTTCAGCGCTGGTCTACTGGACGGTGGCGTTGCTGAGCTACGTGATGGGGCTGCAAAACGCCATGATCACCAAGATCTCGAACTCGGAGATCCGGACCACCCACGTCACGGGCATGATCACCGACATCGGGATCGAGATCGGCAAGCTGTTCTACTGGAACAGCCCCTCGGCCGACCCGACGCTGCCACGAGTGCAGGTCAACCGCGGTCGGCTGCAACTGCACCTGCGCCTGGTGGGCTCGTTTTGCATTGGGGCCTTGATGGGAGCCCTCGCGTTCAAGCACATGGGCTACGGCGCCACCCTGCCCTTGGCCGCAGCCTTGGCCATCTTGTCGTCCGTCCAATTCATTCCAGCTAGCAAGGGCATGCGCCAAGGCTGACAATGCAGCCATGACCACCACCTTACGCCCCACCCTGTTCTTGTCCCACGGTTCGCCCATGATGGCGCTCGAGCCGGGCCATGCGGGGCGATTTCTGCAAGGCCTGGGCCCGCGGATGGATGCCATCTGGGGCAAACCGAAGGCCTACCTGGTGGTCTCGCCGCATACCGCTACCCCGACGCCGTTTGTGCTGGGGGCAGACCATCACGACACGATCCACGACTTTGGCGGCTTTCCGGAGCCGCTTTATCAAGTGCGCTATGACGTCAAGGGCGAACCGGATGTGGCGCGAGAAGTGGCGCAGTTGATGGCCAATCTGCCGGGCGGATGCCGCTGGATTGATCGGGGCGGGCTCGACCACGGCATCTGGACGGTGTTGATGTACCTGAACCCCCAAGCGGATGTGCCCGTGGTGCCCCTGTCACTGACTCCCCATGCGTCGCCCGAGCAGTTGATGCAACAAGGTCGTGCGCTGCAAAGCTTGCGAGAGCAGAACGTACAGATCATCGGTTCAGGCAGCCTGACCCACAATCTGCGTCGCTTTTTCAGCTCTCCTGAGCCCGTGGATGCAGCCGAAGACGACGACTGCCACGCCTTTCGTGAATGGGTGAAAGACAAGGCCGAATCGGATGATTGGCCGGCGCTGTGGCGCTACCGCGCATCGGCGCCTTATGCAGTCGAGATGCACCCCACTGACGAGCACTGGCTGCCCTTCTACCTGGCCGCAGGCGCGGCTTGCTCTCCGGGTCAAGCTCATCCCGGCATGGCCAAGCGCATTCACTCCGGGGTCACCCATGGCCATCTGGCCATGGATGCATACGTTTTTGCGTCAGGCAGCGAAGCGCTGGAAGGTCTGGTCTAACTGTTCGATCCAGCCCGCTTTCTCGGCTTGGGTGGCGAAGCTGGCTTCGAAACTGTTGCGCGCCAAGCGGTAGGCATCTTGGGCGTTCAGTTTCAAGGCCTGAGCGGTTTCCAGGTAGTTCTGGTTCAAGTAGCCCCCAAAGTAGGCCGGATCGTCTGAGTTGATCGTGATCTTCACTCCTTGATCCAGCAGGGTCTTGAGGTTGTGCTGTGCCAGGTCCTTGAACACGCACAGCTTGACGTTGGACAAGGGGCACACTGTGAGTGCCATGCCCTCGCGGATGAGCCTTTGAACCAAGGCTGGATCCTCAATGCACCGAACCCCATGGTCGATGCGCTCGACCTTGAGCACATCCAGTGCGTTGTAGATGTACTCGGGCGGGCCCTCTTCGCCCGCATGGGCCACCAGATGCAAGCCCAACTCCTTGCACTTGGCGAAGACACGGGCAAATTTCTCTGGGGGGTGTCCACGCTCACTGGAATCCAAGCCCACACCGATGAACAAGTGCCGATAAGGCAAGGCAGCTTCGAGCGTGGCCATGGCCGATTCTTCAGACAGATGCCGCAGGAAGCACATGATCAACGCGGCGCTGACACCCAACTCAAGGCGCGCGCGCTCGCAAGCGGAGGTCAACCCTTTGATGACCACTTCAAATGGCACACCTCGGTCGGTGTGCGTTTGAGGATCGAAGAACATCTCGGTACGCAAGATGTTCTCGGCCTTGCAACGCAGCAGGTAAGCCCACGCCATGTCATGGAAATCTTGCTCTTTGAGCAAAACCGAGGCCCCGGCGTAGTAAATATCCAGGAAGCTCTGGAGATCGGTGAAGGCATAAGCAGCACGCAAAGCCTCGACTGAGGGGTAAGCCAGTTTGACCCCGTTGCGCTGCGCCAGCGCAAAAATCAGCTCGGGTTCCAGTGAACCTTCGATGTGCATGTGCAGCTCGGCCTTGGGCATTGCCTGCAACAAAGCCGGCAACTTTTGCGGATCGATCTGGACGTCAGGCAAGGCAGCCATGTGTGTGTTCTCCATCATCAAAAAAGGGCCACCGAAACCGGAAGCCCTGTGAGTGGGGACGATCCGCAGATCGATCCCCCATCTTCATGCCGTCACTTGCCCGAAGGAATCGAGCCTTCCACGCCCTTGACGTAGAAATTGATGCCATGCAGGAAGCCATCGTCCGCCACCGCGTCCTTGGCCAGCACATCTTTGCCGTCCTGGCCCTTGATGGGGCCCTTCCAGATCACAAAGCTGCCATCCTTCAACCCAGACTTGACGGCATCGACCTTGGCCTTGACATCCGCGGGAACCTGATCGGAGATCGACACCAGGTCAATGGCCCCTTCTTTCACGCCCCACCACACGGCACCCGTCTTCCAGGTGCCATCGAGGACATCCTTGGTCGCCTTGATGTAGTACGGCCCCCAGTTGATGATGCTGGAAGCCAGGTGTGCCTTGGGCCCGAACTTGCTCATGTCAGAGTCCCAACCGAACGCGAACTTGCCAGCCTTCTCGGCGGTTTGCAACACAGCAGGCGAATCGGTGTTCTGGAAGAGCACATCTGCTCCCTGATTGATCAGGCTTTGGGCACCTTCGGTTTCTTTGGGTGGATCAAACCAACCATTGACCCACACCACCTTGGTCTTGATCTTGGGGTTGACGCTTTGGGCACCGAGGGTGAACGAGTCGATGTTGCGGATCACCTCGGGAATGGGAATCGAGCCCACCACGCCCAACACATTGGTCTTGGTCATGCCGCCCGCGATGACGCCAGCCATGTAGGCACCTTCATAGGTGCGGGAATCGTAAGTTCGCATGTTGTCGGCCGTTTTGTAGCCGGTGGCATGTTCGAACTTCACGTCCTTGTTGTCGGCCGCCACCTTGAGCATGGGCTCCATGTAGCCAAAGGTGGTACCAAAAATCAACTTGTTGCCCTGGCTCACCAGATCGCGCAAGACACGCTCAGCATCCGGGCCCTCGGGCACCTTTTCGACGAAGGTGGTTTTCACCTTGTCGCCAAACTCTTTTTCGATGGCCTGACGCCCCTGGTCGTGGGCGTAGGTCCAGCCCGCATCCCCCACCGGGCCCACGTAGGCAAACGCGATCTTCAGCGGCTCGGACTTGGCCACCGCCGCGACCGAGGCGGCATCTGAAGCTGCCGAGGCTGGCGCGGCCGCCTCCTCCTTCTTGCCACAGCCCACCAGAGCAGCCGTGGCTGCCACACCGGCCAGACCGGCCCATTTCAACAAAGCGCGTTTGGACACTTGTGAAGTCATGTCATCTCCAAGTTTGAAAAACGAACACCAAACCAACGGTTTCAGAATCGAGCGACAGCCAACAGGGATGATGCCCTGTCAGGTGCCCGGATGGAAGGGTTTTCCCAGCGATGCGGGCATGTTGATGCGTATCCACATCGGATTGCGAGAGATCAGCACCAGAACCAGGATCGTCGCCAGATACGGCATGGCGGTCAGCAACTGGCTGGGCACATTGATGCCCTGGCCCTGCAACTGAAACTGCAACATGGTGACCCCACCAAACAGCAAAGACCCCAGCAAGACTCGGACCGGGCGCCAGGTGGCAAAGGTGGTCAAAGCCAAAGCGATCCACCCTTTGCCCGCTACCATGCCCTCGACCCAGAACGGCGTGTAGACCAGCGACAGGTAGGCCCCGGCCACACCGCAACAAGCCCCCCCGGCCATCACGGCGATCAACCGGATCCGGCGTACTGGATAGCCCAAGGCATGGGCCGATTCAGGCGATTCACCTACTGCCCGCAAGACCAGGCCGGCACGCGAGCGATACAAGAACCACCCCAGGGCAAAGGTCAGGATCAGGGTGCCGTAGACCACCGGATGCTGACGAAACAAGGCCGGCCCGACAAAGGGCAGATCAGCCAGGCCCGGGATATCGAAGTGCGCACGCTCGCCGAGCTTTTCCTGTGTGTAGGGCAAGCCCACGAAGGCTGACAGGCCGGCCCCGAACAGACTGAGCGCCAGTCCTGTCGCGTATTGATTGGTGTTCAGGTAGATCACCAGCACGCCAAACAGCGCTGCCATCATGGCACCGGCCACTGCGCCGGCCACAAAGCCCAAGGTGTCGCTACCGGTGTGCACGCCGGTGGCAAAACCGGCAATGGCAGCCACCAGCATCATGCCTTCGGCCCCCAAATTCACCACACCGGATCGCTCATTGATCAGCAGACCCAGCGAAGCCAGCGCCACCACGGTGCCCGCATTCAAAGTGGCCGCCACCAGCAAGGCGGCCGAATCGGCAGTGATCATGCTCATGTTCGGCTCACCCAGCGCAAACGTTGATGAATGAAGGTGTCGCAGGCCAGCAAGGCAAACAGCAGCACACCTTGAAAGATCCCGGTCATCGCCTTGGGCAAGCCCAGACGCGATTGGGCCAATTCACCCCCAATGTAGAACATGCTCATGAGCACCGCCGAGAACACAATGCCTAAGGGATTGAGCCGCCCGACAAAGGCCACAATGATCGCGGCAAAGCCATAGCCCATGGGCACATACGGGGTGAGTTGCCCTTGTGGCCCCGCCACATCCAAAGCCCCGGCCAAACCGGCCATGGCCCCCGACAACAGCATGGCCGTCCACAACGCCCGGCCCGACGAAAAACCGGCGTAACGGGCGGCCGACGGAGCCAAGCCGCCAACCTGCAGCTGAAAGCCCGCAAAGGTGCGAAACAGAAACACGGTGAACCCCAGCACCGCCACACCCGCCATCAGCAACCCAATATGGGCTCGAAACCCTGGCACCAACTTCGGCACGCGAGCGGCCTCCAGAAAGGTGATGGTTTGAGGAAAGTTATAGCCTTGCGGATCTTTCCAGGGGCCATACACCAGGTAGCTCAGCAGCATCTCGGCCACATACACCAACATCAGGCTGACCAGGATCTCGTTGGTGTTGAACTGCTGCCGCAACCACGCCACGATCCCGGCCCAGGCTGCACCGCCCAAGGCGCCCGCCACCAGCACGCCCACGATCAACCAATGGCTGGACTCTGGCGTTGCCTGCATCGCTACGCCCCCACCGCAGATCGCGCCCAGCACGAACTGCCCTTCGGCCCCGATGTTCCACAGGTTGGCGCGAAAGCACACAGCCAGGCCCAAGGCGATCAAGATCAGCGGTGTGGCCTTGATACTCAATTCAGACCACGCGTAGGCCGATTTGATCGGCTCCCAAAAGAACATGCGCAAGCCGTCTGCCGGGCTCTTGCCCAACCACACGAACATCAAAGAACCGATGACCACGGTGATGACCAGGGCGATCAGCGGCGAGCCAATCGACAGCCACCTCGACGGCTCAGGCCGCTGTTCAAGCTTGAACATGCAAGCCCTCCTCTGCCTGAGGCCACAACCCACTCATCCAGATCCCGATCTGGTCCACACTGGCCTGATCCATCGGGATGCTGGGCGACAAACGCCCTTTGGCCATCACCATCATTCGATCGCTGATTTCAAACAATTCGTCCAGCTCCTCACTGACCACGAGAATGGCACAGCCCGCATCCCGCAGTTTCAACAGCTCGCCACGAATCTGCGCGGCAGCCCCGACATCTACGCCCCAGGTGGGCTGAGACACCAGCAGCACCTTGGGCTCGGCGTCGATCTCGCGCCCCATGATGAACTTCTGCAAGTTGCCGCCTGACAGGCTGCGAGCCAGGGCATCCGGGCCGCTGGCCTTGACCTGAAACCGGTCGATCAGCTCCAGCGTCATCCCTTTGATGCCCACCATCCTCAGCCAGCCCCCGGGCCCGATCGCATCCGTGCGAGTCAGCAGGGTGTTTTGTGCCAGCGACAGGGTGGGCACGGCGCCACGCCCCAAGCGCTCTTCGGGCACGCTGTTGAGCCCCAGATGGCGCCGCAAACGCGGCGAAGCCTGACTGATGTCATGCTCGAACAAGTGCACCGTGCCCGGCGCCGCCCGTGGGTCTTCGCCACTGAGCACGGCCATGAGCGCCTGTTGGCCATTGCCCGACACGCCAGCGATACCGACAATTTCGCCTGCTCGCAGCTCGAAGTGGATGTTGCTCAGGTTGATGCCAAAGGGATCGAGCTTGGGCACGTTCAAGTTCTTGACGGCCAAGGCCACCTCGCCCAGCGTGGGCGCGGCGCGTTGCAATTCGGGTGGCTCTTTGCCGATCATCAGCCGCGACAGGCTCGCGTTGCTTTCATGGCGCGGGTCCACCTCACCGGTGACCTTTCCGGCCCGCATCACCGTACAGTGATTGCACAGTGCACGGATCTCGTCGAGCTTGTGGCTGATGTACAGAATCGAACAGCCGCGCGAGGCCAATTGCCGCAAGGTCACAAACAGCTTCTCAACCGCCTGCGGCGTCAGCACCGAGGTAGGTTCGTCCAGAATCAGCAGCTGCGGATTGGTGAGCAAGGCACGCACGATCTCGACCCGCTGGCGCTCGCCCACGGTCAGCGCATGCACCGGCCGCAGAGGGTCCACTTCCAACCCGAAGTCAGCCGACACGGATCGAATTCGCTGAGTGACTTCTTGCAAGCTGTGCTGACGATCCAGCCCCAGCCATACGTTCTCGGCCGTGGTCAGCGTGTCAAACAGCGAAAAATGCTGAAACACCATGCTGATGCCCAACGCACGCGCCTCCTGCGGAGAGCGAATGTGCACCGGGGCATCGTTGAACAGAATCTGCCCACTGTCGGGCTTGACGGCGCCGAAGATGATCTTCATCAGCGTGGATTTGCCGGCCCCGTTTTCGCCCAGGATGGCGTGAATCTCGCCAGGGCGCACCTTGAGGCTGACCTGGTCATTGGCCAGAACACCGGGGTAGCGCTTGCTGATCGCCTGTAGTTCTAATCGGTAACTCATGGAGCAGGTACCTCGATCTGAGGTGCTTGAAACACAGGCCGCCCGGCGACCCAGGTCGACACCAGATTGCGCTCGTCACCCAGCGTCATCCAGGCAAACACGCGCTCGTGAAGGGAACGCTGCGCCAGTTGATCTCGATGGGAGGCGACTTCGCCTACCGCCCAGCGCCAGACCGCCAGATCGGCCATGCAACCCGCCTCGATCCGACCCATTTCATCTGCCAAGCCGAGGTTATGTGCGGCCCCCAAAGTGGCTGTGTACAAAGCCTTCCAGGCAGTGAGTCGAGTGCCTTGCATGGCCTGGATCTTGTAGGCATCGCCCATATTGCGAAGCATGGATAGGCTGGTTCCGCCGCCCACGTCGCTGGCCAAACTCACGCGTACGCCCTCGCGCTGTGCAGTGGCCCAATCAAACAAACCACTGCCCAGGAACAGATTGGATGAAGGGCTGTGCGCGATCTGCGCGCCGTGCGCCTGCAACACCGCGCGATCCCGCTCATCCAACCAGATGCCATGGGCCAGCACGGCGCGCGGACCAATCAACCCATCACGATCGTAGACATCGAGATAGCTGCGAGCCGAGGGGAACAACTCAGCCACCCAACGCACTTCAGCCCGGTTCTCGGCCACATGAGTCTGCATGTAGGTACCGGCATAGGATTGGCACAAACGTCCGGCCATGCGCAACTGATCAGGCGTGCTGGTAGGTGCAAAACGCACTGTCACCGCGAAGCTTTGGCGTTGCCGTCCGTGCCAACGATCAATCAGATCAACACAATCCTTTTCAGCTTGCTCGACGTCGTCACGCAGGCCATCCGGAGCATGGCGATCCATCAGCACCTTGCCCGTGATCAGCCGCATCTGGGCCTGTGACGCGGTGTCAAACAAGGCCTCGGCACTGACCTTGTGCACGGTGGGAAACACCACCGCACTGGTGGTGCCATGTGCCCAAAGGGCATGCAGAAAGCGACGCGCCCCGTCGTAGGACACCACAGGATCAACATAGCGCCGTTCTGCCGGGAACGTGTACGTGTTGAGCCAATCCAGCAGTTCGGTGCCAAAGCTGGCGATCACGTCGAGCTGTGGGCAATGAACATGGGTGTCAATGAAACCGGGCAGGATCAATTGACCGCGGTGATCAGACACCGGAACAGAAGCCCACCCATCCGGCAGCGTTTGCTTGGCGGGCTGAACCGCTTCGATCCGACCTTGTGAGATCAGAACCAGATGATCCGGCCGATACCGAACGCCGGGTGCATCCTGAGGCGAAAGGAATCCTGGATCTTCCGTGAAGTCCAGCAAATCACCTCGCAGGATGTGTCGATCAAGCATGGCGTCTATTCGTTTCATTGCGCAGCGACCAGAACCGACTCTCGCCCACGCGCCCGCAAATTGGGTAGGTTGCGAACCACTTCGCGAACTTGCTCGCGCAGCCAGCGACTGGCGGCCGAATGGTGGGTCAAGTCATGCCAAAGCTGATAGTAGTTCATCGCCGGAAACGCCACGGGGCAGCGAATGATCTTGACGCCGAGTTGTTGCACATAGCGCTCACAAAACCGGCGACCTGTGGTCAACACCAATAGCGAACCAGCCACCATGTAGGGCAACTGGGCAAAATGGGGGTTGCGCACCACGATATTGCGCCGCAAGCCTTGCATGGCGAGGTGCTCGTCGACGATGCCCAGCGCCCCAGGGTGCATGGGCGGCGGAGCCACATGTTCACAGGCCAGGTATTGATCGACTGTCCAGGCTCGCTTGCCTTCCTTCGGGAGTCTGGCGGCGGGGTGATCCTGAGACACGAGGCAAACCACATCATCGCTGAGCAGTCGTCCCAGATGCAATTCATCCGACGGCTCCAACCAGTTGCCGATGACCAGATCGACCTCCCCTCGCGCCAAGGCCCTGCGGTAATCGAGATCAGCCGACAACTGAACCACCTCGACTCGAATCTGCGGGGCTTGACGACGCAGATGCAGGACCAGTTCGGGCAGGAACAGCGGGTCCAGATAGTCTGTGGTGGCGATGCGGAAGGTCAGGGTCGACGTGGCCACGTCAAATCCCCGCACGGCGTTGGTCTGCCCAAACATGCTCTGCGCATGCTGCAAGATCGCAGCAGCAGGGTCCAACAGACTCAAGGCCACATCGGTCGGGGCCATGGTCTGCCCGGAACGCACCAGCAAGGGATCACCGGTCAGCTCGCGCAGGCGCCGCAATTGCGCGCTGACAGCAGGTTGACTGGACTGAAGACGGATGGCGGCTCGAGAGACGCTGCGTTCGGTGATCACCGTATGTAAAACCCGGATGAGAGACAGGTCAATCTTGTCGAAAACCGCGTGCTTGCTCATAAGCGAAACTGGATGATGCTTATAAGCGACATGGTATATCTGATCTCCGCAATGGCATTACGCTTTTTTGACCGCAGGATCAACGCGCAGTACAAAGATCCTGTTTGTGATTGCTATTTTTTCGGAGTCCGCTGATGAGCGAGTCCCCCCTGCCGATCCCTCCCCGCCCGGTGCGCTTTCATTACCAGGGGCGGGAGCAACAGGTATCGGGTCAGCCCCCCACGACCACGGTTTTGCAGTGGCTGCGTGACCACGCCCATTGCACCGGGACCAAAGAGGGCTGCGCCGAGGGCGATTGCGGGGCGTGTACGGTGGTAGTGGGCGAAATCAATGCCCAAGGTCAATGGACCCAGAAGACTGTCAACAGCTGCATTCAGTTTCTGCCCACGCTCGATGGCAAAGCGCTCCTGACGGTGGAGGACGTGGCCCAGGGCCATCAACTGCACCCATGCCAGCAAGCCATGGTGGATTGCCATGGATCGCAGTGCGGCTTTTGTACCCCTGGCTTCGTGATGTCGTTGTGGCATGTTTACCAGACCCATGAGCAGCCTCTGCCCCGGCCCGCCCTGGCGGATGCGCTGGCAGGCAACTTGTGCCGCTGTACGGGCTACCGCCCCATCCTGGATGCGGGGGAAAAGATGTTCGAGGCCCCTCGCGTCTTGCCCGACCACCAGGATACCATCGCGGCCCTGAAATCCTGGTCACAGCAGGCAAATCAACCCTTCATGTATGTCGGTCCCAGCCAGGTTCATGGCGGCCAAGCCCAACGCTTTGTCAGCCCGACCACCCTGGATGAGCTGGCTTACTGGCGTGAGCAATGGCCGCACGCACGCTTGTTGGCCGGCGGCACCGACGTGGGTCTTTGGGTCACCAAGCAGTTCAAGGACTTGGGCGACATCATTTACCTGGGGCAGGTTCGAGCGTTGACTGACATCCACCGCTCAGCCACGCAATGGGAAATCGGCGCGGGCGTGTCGCTTGAAACGGCATGGCAAGCCCTGGTCGAACTCGAACCTCATTTGAAAGAAATCTGGCTGCGCTTTGCATCGCCCCCCGTTCGCCACGCAGGCACTTTGGGGGGCAATGTGGCCAACGGATCGCCGATTGGCGACGGGGCCCCGGTGTTGCTGGCACTCAATGCCAGCCTGGTTTTGCGAAAAGGCGCCAAAACGCGGGAAGTACCCTTGACCGCGTTTTATCTCGATTACATGAAAAACCTGCTGGAGCCTGGCGAATGGTTGCAGAGCATTCGGGTGCCTGTTCCTGATCCCACCCAGCCGGAGGTGCGCCGCGCCTACAAGATCTCCAAGCGCCGCGACAGCGACATTTCGGCAGTTTGCGGTGCCTTCACCCTGCGCTTCGACGGCGACACCATCAGCGAAGCACGCCTGGCCTGGGGCGGATTGGCAGCCACCGCCAAGCGCTCTGCGCAGGCCGAGGCGGCCTTGCTGGGACGAGCTTGGTCCGAGGGCACCTTGAGACTGGCACAGGCTGCGTTGCAGCAAGACTTCACCCCCCTGACAGACCTGCGCGCCAGCGACCGCTATCGTCTGAGGGTGGCCACCAACCTGCTGGAACGATTCTGGCTGGAAACGCGCCTGCCCAACCCCTTGCAGGCCGAGCAGGTACAGGTTTGGCCACCTGTGGTGACAGGAGCCCAGCCATGAGCGCCGGCCGCCCCTTGCCACACGAGTCGGCCCATCTGCATGTGCAGGGCCAAGCTCCTTACATCGATGATCTGCCGGAGCTGGCAGGAACGCTGCACGCGGCCTTGGGCCTTTCGCCGGTAGCACACGGCAAGTTGCTGTCGATCGATGTTGCAGCCTTACGGGCTCAACCGGGTGTATTTGCTGTGCTGACGGCAGCCGAGATCCCCGGGGTCAATGACTGCGGCGCGATCATCCACGACGAGGCCATCCTGGCCGAAGGTTTGGTTCACTACCTGGGTCAACCGATGTTCGTCGTGCTGTCCAACGACCGCGACACCGCTCGCCGCGTGGCCGCGCGTGCCAGGGAGTTTGTCTCCATCGAACCCCTGCCCGCCTTGCTCACCCCCGAGCAAGCGCACGATGCCCAACGATACGTGGTGCCACCCATGCATCTGCAGCGTGGCGAGGCCGAATCGGCGCTCAAAACAGCACCACACCGGCTGGAAGACAGCTTTCACCTAGGTGGGCAGGAACAGTTTTACCTGGAAGGCCAGATCTCTTACGCGATCCCGAAGGAAAACCAAAGCCTCTTCGTCCATTGTTCCACCCAACATCCCAGTGAAATGCAGCACGCCATCGCCCACGCCTTGGGCTGGCAGGTGCATCAGGTCCAGGTCGAATGCCGACGAATGGGGGGAGGATTCGGCGGCAAAGAGTCGCAATCTGCCTTGTTTGCCTGCGTGGCATCGGTGGCCGCGCATCGATTCAAACGCCCGGTCAAGCTTCGGCTGGATCGCGATGATGATTTCATGATCACGGGCCGGCGCCATTGCTTCGTGCACCGCTACCGCGTGGGTTACGACGAGCAGGGCCGACTGCTGGCCGCCTGTGTGGACATGATCTCCCGTGCGGGCTTCTCGGCCGATTTGTCTGCACCTGTGATGACGCGTGCCATGTGTCACTTCGACAATGCGTACTGGCTGCCGCATGTGGATCTGCATGGCTATTGCGCCCGCACAAACACACAAAGCAACACGGCCTTCCGCGGCTTTGGCGGCCCGCAGGGGGCGCTGGCGGTTGAGGTGATTCTGGATTCGGTGGCGCGCCGCCTGGGGCTCGATCCCCTCGATGTGCGGCTGGCCAATCTTTACGGCCAAACCGAACGTAACGTCACCCCTTATGGCCAAGTGGTGGACGACAACATCCTGCCGGATCTGTTGGCAGAGTTGGCCCGTAGCAGTGACTATCGCGCCCGGCGACAGGCAATCGCCGCGTTCAATCAGAGCAGCCCTGTTTTGAAGAAAGGGCTGGCGCTGACACCAGTCAAGTTCGGGATCTCCTTCAACGTCGTTCACCTCAATCAGGCCGGCGCCTTGGTTCATGTTTACAACGATGGCAGCATCTTGGTGAACCACGGCGGCACCGAAATGGGCCAAGGGCTCAACACCAAGGTGGCGCAGATGGTGGCACACACTTTGGGCGTGGCCCCCGAACGGGTTCGAGTCACTGCGACCGACACCAGCAAGGTCGCCAACACGTCCGCCACCGCGGCATCCACCGGATCAGACCTGAACGGCAAGGCGGCGGCCGATGCGGCTCGCCAGATCAAAGAGCGGCTGCAAGCCCATCTGGCGCACAAGCACCAACTGGCACCCGATTCGATTCTTTTTGAGAACGACCAGGTCCATGTCGGCGCCCAGACGTTGCCCTTCGAAGCCGCCGTCATGGACGCCTATCTGGCCCGCGTGCAGCTGTGGTCGGATGGCTTTTATGCAACCCCAGGCCTGCATTGGGATCGCGAAACGATGCAGGGTCACCCGTTCTATTACTTCGCCTACGGTGCCGCCGTCAGTGAGGTGTTGGTCGACACCCTGACCGGCGAGTGGAAGTTGTTGCGTGCCGATGTGCTGCACGATGTGGGGCAATCGATCAACCCGGCGATTGACATGGGGCAGATCGAGGGCGGCTTCATTCAAGGCATGGGTTGGTTGACCAGCGAAGAACTGTACTGGCACCCCACATCGGGGCGATTGATGACACACGCCCCCTCGACCTACAAGATCCCGACGGCCAGCGACTGCCCCGCTGATTTCCGTGTTCAGCTGTTTGACAACCTCAATCGCCAAGACACGGTCTACCGATCCAAAGCGGTGGGAGAACCCCCTTTGCTGTTGCCGTTCTCGGTGTTCCTGGCTCTGCGTGATGCCATTTCCTCGGTGGGACAGCACCGCGTCGATCCGCCATTGCGCGCGCCCGCCACACCCGAGGCGATCCTGGATGCGCTGGACGCGGTGAAGTTAGCCACGCCATGAAGCCGATTGCCACCGCCCATCAGGTTCGCCAGACTGCCTTGGATTGGCTCTCACAAGGCTTGCCGGCGATCGTGGTCCGCGTGGTGGCGATCAAAGGCTCAACACCCCGAGGGGTCGGCACCCGCATGATCGTGGGCCCTGATCAGATCACGGGCACCATTGGCGGCGGCCACCTGGAGTGGCGAGCGGTGTCTTTGGCCCGGCAAACGTTAGCCGAGTGGCGCCAGGGTGGCAGCGGCCTGGTTCATGCCGCCTGGCAGCAGGTTTTCGCTCTGGGCCCGACGTTGGGGCAATGCTGCGGTGGCTCGGTCACCTTGTCATTCGAACCACTGAACGCCGAGTTGATGCATGGCTGGCCTTCACCCCAAGGCCGCTTTCACCTTGAACTGCATGGTGCAGGTCATGTCGGTCAAGCCCTGATCCATATCCTCGGTGGACTGGATTGCACGGTGCGTTGGATCGATGAACGCGACCCTGCAGACGAAAGCGTGGGGCTGCCCGACGCTGCCATGCTCGAAGCCCTACCGCCACACATCGAATGGCATCTGAGCGACCAAGCTGAAGCAGAGGTGCCCGATGCCCCAACCGGTTGCTGTCACCTGGTCATGACTCACCGACACGATCTGGATCTGCGCATCGTTCGCGCCATCCTTCAACGTGGCGACGCCCATTTCGTCGGCCTGATTGGCTCACGAACCAAACGGGCTCAGTTCAGGCGTCGCCTGGCTGAACAAGGGATCCCGCCTGAGCGCATCGAGTCCATGGTCTGCCCCATCGGACTGGACGGGGTCACGGGCAAGGAGCCGATGGTCATTGCCGTCTCGGTGGCGGCCCAGCTGTTGCAACAGGTGGCACATCGGGCGCCATGACCAGCCGGTTCCGCCCCTCAGCTTTGGCCTGATACAGGGCGCGGTCGGCCCGTTCGATCGCATC
Organism: Burkholderiales bacterium; assembly: GCA_028864885.1. Classification (GTDB taxonomy): domain Bacteria; phylum Pseudomonadota; class Gammaproteobacteria; order Burkholderiales; family Burkholderiaceae_C; genus Aquabacterium. The sequence goes on from JAGWLR010000025.1 coordinate 16,343, forward strand.
CTTGACCTCGCTGTACTCGCCATAGGCCGCCAACCCCGCCGAGAAGGTGACGCGCAACTCGGGCACCGCTTGGCTAACAGGGGCCTCAGCCAATTTGGACCGCAAGCGATGGAGCCCGGCCAATGGATCGTGTGGCGGCACCGACAGCATGATCACCAGGAATTCTTCGCCTCCCCAGCGGCCAATCACATCGGTTTCGCGCAGCACGCCGGCTGCCATTTGCGCAAAGCTGCGCAGCACTTCGTCGCCCACGCCATGACCCCAGGTGTCGTTGATGCGTTTGAAGTGATCCAGATCCAGCACCGCCACCCAGAACTTGACCACGCCCCGATCGCATCGGGCCGCGTGCTCGCCCAACACCTGAAGGATCTGTCGGCGATTGAACAGCCCGGTCAGTTCGTCTCGTGTGGCCAGTTCCTGAATGCGTTCAAGCGCCAACTCCAGATCCTTCTTTTGATCCTTGAGCTTGCTGCGCATGGAGTTCAACTGAGTCGATAACTGAGAGATCATCGGCATCACGGTGGCGACAAATACAAAGTGCATCCACTCCACGCGAGCCGGGTAATGCTGCGGGTCTATGTTTGCCATCAGCACCATGGTCAGCCCCATTGCCAACACGGCATACAAGGTCGACAACTTGGCTCGCTGGGCATTCATGTTGAAGATACCGAACACCAACACCAAACCCAACAGAATCAAAAGTCCACCATGACCTTCGTAGGTGATGACATACGCACCACAAATCCAGGTCAGCGCCGCAACAATCTGGGGCAAAGTCAAAGAAGGATCAGAAAATCTTTGATTCCATCCACTTCGCAATGCAACGTAAAACCCTGTGCACGAAATGGCTATCAGCCCCGACAAAATGGCCCCACCTTGCGGTTTCATGAGCCCGACGATTGACCCGTAAACAATCAGCCCAACACTGATCACAAACATCGATGCCGACATCAAAGACCGAGTGATGCGCAAGCGCTGCTTTGGATCTTTGGTCAGGACCAGATCCAATAAACGTTCCCAACCTGATGCAGGACGAACTGCGGATGGCAGCGCAGAAGAACTCAATTCGACCCCAAGTGCGAAAATGTGAAAACCCAAGGCAATGTAATCATTAAACCCTTGCTGCTCAGGATTGATGCACGGATTCACCCTTATCGGGGCGAAAAAATTGAAATCCTCGGTAAGTCCGATCGACCTAAGGGGCTTTTGCGCTTGACACGCGGGCATACCACTGGCCAATCACGGCCCGCTCTCGCTCGGTGATCTGCGTGGCATTGTTCATTGGCATGGCCTTCAGCACCACCGCCTGCTGATAGATGCGCTGGGCGTGCTGCTGAATCAACTCAGGGGTAGCGAACGAGACGCCTTTGTTGGCCAACTGAGCGTTGTGACACATCAAGCAACGTTGCCCCACGATGCCTTGGACCTGCATCCACAGCGCTTGCGTCGACACCGCAGGCTTGGCGGGTGATGGCGTGGGGGCAGCGGGCGCTAACCAAATGGCCACGCCCAACAAAATCAGCGCGCCGGATGCTGCCCAGCCCCATGGCGCGCGCAATCCAGCCTGTTCGGTTTTGTGTCTGGCCACGAAGAAATGGCGGATCAGAGCTCCGGCCAACATGATCAGCACCAAAACGAGCCAGTTGTGCGAAGCCCCGGTGGCAAAGGGGTAATGGTTGCTCAGCATGGCGAACAACACGGGCAAGGTGAAATACGTGTTGTGAACGCTGCGCTGCTTGCCGCGCTGGCCGTGAACCGGGTCGACCGGTGCCCCGGCCTGCATGGCCGCCACCACCTTGCGCTGCCCCGGAATGATCCAGAAAAACACATTGGCACTCATGGTGGTCGCCATCATGGCGCCGATCAACAAGAAAGCGGCACGGCCTGCAAACCACTGGCATGCCAACCAGGCTGCCAACACCACCACCGCAAACACCAACACACCCAGAAGGGCATCCTGCCCCGGGCGGCGCCCCACTGTGCGGCACAGCAGGTCATAAATCAGCCAGAACCCGCCCAGAAACCCGAGCGCGGCTCCCACGGCAGCCAATGGAGACCAATCCATCAACTGGCGGTCAATCAGAAAGGTGCTGGCATTGAACAGGTACAGCACAGTGAACAGGCCAAAGCCCGTGAGCCAGGTAGAATAGCTCTCCCAGTAAAACCAATGCAGGTGAGCCGGCAGTTGGCGAGGCGCCCCAAGGTACTTCTGCGGGTTGTAGAAGCCCCCTCCGTGCACGGCCCACAACTCCCCCCCCACCCCTTTGTCCTTCAGAGCCGGATCAGTGGGCGGGGTGAGGCTGTTGTCCAGCCAAACAAAATAGAACGACGAACCAATCCACGCAATCGCCACGATCACGTGGGCCCAGCGCAGCAGCAGATTCGCCCAATCCAGGACATAGCCCAACCAGGGCCCGACATCAGCCCACATCAGCTACCCCGGTAAGTCGAGTACACCCAGGGGCTGATCAATAAGGGTACGTGGTATGGCATCCAGGGTTGCGCAATGCCGAAGTCGATGGGAACCAAGCCCAGAAAGGCCGGTTCGGGCAGATCCACTCCCTTTGAGCGGAAATAGCCTTCTGCGTCGAATTCCAGCCGATAGCGACAGGCCTTCAGCGCATCCCCTTCGAGCAAAGGGGCATCCGTGCGACCGTCTGAGTTGGTCTGGACCTGCTTGATCATCTGCCACTGGCCATTCCACTCATAGAGGGTGATCGTCATGCCCGCGGCAGGGCAGCCATGCATGGTGTCAAGAACGTGGGTACTGAGCTTTCCGGTCTGGCTCATATCGGATCTCGCAGGCAAGGGGCTGAAGAATGGCGCTTGCGGCCTGTTCACAAAAGTGTATACACTTTAACCACGATGAGCGCCCTTCGCAAGACCCCACGCAAGACACCGCGTCTAAGCAAGGTGGATGCGGCAGCCTTGCCCACCACCCTTCCACGCAGCGGACAGCGCACAAGCGAAGCAGCCAATGCCGATGACACCTCGGTCACGGATCTCATCGTCCAATCCATCACCCAGTCCATCGTCGAACATCGGCTACTGCCAGGCACCAAGCTGGTCGAGCAGACCATTGGGGATCGGTTTGGCGTGTCGCGCACCATCGTGCGTCAAGCCTTTTTCAGACTCCAGCAACTCAAGCTGGTCACCCTTGAGCCGTCTCGTGGCGCGTTCGTGGCGCAACCCTCCATTGATGAAGCCCGTGAGGTGTTCAGCGTTCGCCGCATGATTGAAGGCCAGATGTTGCGCGAGTTGGTGACCCGCCTCACAGCACCAGACCTGAAGCGACTCAAAGCCCACATCAGGGCCGAGCGCCAGGCTGTCATTCGACTGGAGGTGGCCAAGCGCACCAAATTGCTGTTTGACTTTCACGTGTTGCTGGCCAAAATCCTGGGAAACCAGGTGCTGGCCGATCTGATGACAGAGTTGGTCTCCCGTTGTTCCCTGATCAGCCTGATGTACCAATCCTCAGGCCATGCCCACGAATCGCACACCGAGCACGCAGACATCGTTGCGGCCATCGAAGCAGGCGATGCTGACCTGGCCTGCCACCTGATGGACACCCATCTTCAGTCCGTCGCCCTTCAACTGACCGAGCACCGCCGTGTGCCCGCCTGAGCCATGCCCCAGCATCAGAACCAACACTACCCGCGTGATCTGATTGGTTACGGCCGCAACCCGCCCCATGCCAGGTGGCCGGGCAAGGCCCGCATTGCGGTGCAATTCGTTCTGAATTACGAAGAAGGCGGTGAAAACAGCGTGCTGCATGGCGATGCGGGCAGTGAACAGTTTCTCAGCGAGATGTTCAACCCTGCCGCCTACCCAGACCGACACCTCAGCATGGAGTCGATCTACGAATACGGATCACGGGTGGGTGTGTGGCGATTGCTGCGCGAGTTCGAACAGCGCAAACTGCCGCTCACAGTTTTTGGGGTCAGCATGGCGCTGGCACGGCATCCTGATCTCACCCAGGCATTTGTTGAACTCGGTCATGAAGTCGCCTGTCATGGCTGGCGCTGGATCCACTACCAACAAATGGATGAGGCCACTGAGCGCGAACACATGCGCATCGGGATGCAAATCATCGAAGAACTCACAGGTCAGCGTGCCCTCGGTTGGTACACCGGCCGAGACAGTCCCAACACACGTCGCCTGGTGGCCGACTACGGTGGCTTCGAATACGACAGTGACTACTACGGAGACGACCTGCCTTTCTGGACCCAGGTCACACGGACCGATGGCGCAACGGTTCCCCACCTGATCGTGCCTTACACCCTGGATGTCAACGACATGCGCTTCAGCTTGCCGCAGGGTTACAGCCAGGGCGATGATTTCTTCACCTACTTGAAGGACACCTTCGATGTGCTTTACGCCGAAGGAGACCCCAGCGGGGCCAATTCGCCCAAGATGATGAGCATTGGCATGCACTGTCGTCTGCTGGGCCGGCCTGGCCGAATGCGAGCACTGCAACGATTCCTGGACCACATCGAGGCGCATGACCACGTCTGGGTTTGCCGTCGCCTCGACATTGCACGCCACTGGCGCGCCACCCACCCATTCCACATCTGATATGCGTCTGACAATCGATCAACTCAACGCCGCAGATCAAGCCACCTTCACCCGGCTGCTGGACGGGGTGTACGAACACTCCCCCTGGATTGCGCAACAAACCTGGTCGCGGCGCCCCTTCGCTACTCTGGCGCAGCTCAAACACGCATTGGCTCACACGGTGCGCTCAGCGCCACTTGAAGAGCAGATCCAGCTCATACGCGCCCACCCCGAACTCGCCGGCAAAGCCGCCATCGCCGGAGAGCTGACGGCCGAATCCACCCACGAGCAATCACGCGCCGGCCTGACCCACTGCACCCCCCACGAATTCGAGCGTCTGCAGCAACTCAACAGCCAGTACAAGGACCGCTTCGGCTGGCCCTTCATTCTGGCGGTGCGCGGGCCACGGGGATTAGGACTGAGTCGACAAGACATCATCGAGACCTTTGCCCACCGACTCCGCAACCACCCTGACTTCGAACGCGCGGAGTGCCTACGCAACATCCATCGCATCGCCGAAATCCGCCTGAACGACAAATTTGGCCAGGAGCCCGTCGAAGGGCAACGGGTTTGGGACTGGGCAGCGGAGTTGGCGCAACACACCGACGTCCCGCCAATTGAAGGTGAGCCCTTCAACCTGACGGTCACCTACCTCACCCCAGCTCATCAAGCCTGCGCCCGACAACTACAAAACTGGATGCATGAATGCGGCTTCGATGAGGTCCGCCTGGATGCGGTTGGCAATGTGGTGGGGGTGTATCACGGCCTCACCGCTGATGCCCCGCGTCTGCTGACAGGCTCACACTACGACACCGTGCGCAATGGGGGCCGCTATGACGGCCGCCTGGGCATTTTCGTGCCGATGGCCTGCGTGAGGGCCTTACACAACCGGCAGCAACGTTTGCCCTTCGGCATCGAAGTCGTTGGCTTTGCAGAAGAGGAAGGCCAACGCTACAGCGCCACGTTTCTGGGCTCGAGCGCGCTGGTGGGTGACTTCAATCCCGATTGGCTCGCTCAAACCGATGCCCAGCAGATCAGCATGAAGACGGCCATGCAGCAAGCAGGCTTGCCTGCGCATCTTGACGCGATTGCCCAAGAGAAGCGCGATCCTGCTCATTACCTTGGCTTCGTCGAGGTGCACATTGAGCAAGGCCCCATCCTGGACTCAATGGACATGCCTGTGGGCGTCGTCACGTCAATCAACGGCAGCAGCCGCTATGCCATTGAACTGGAAGGCATGGCCAGCCATGCCGGCACCACGCCGATGGCCCAGCGTCACGACGCCGCTGCCGCAGCCGCTGAATTGATTCTCTACGTCGAAAAGCGTGCCCGTCAGGATGAACAAAGTCCTCACGGACCGTCGGTGGCCACCGTCGGCATGCTTCAAGTTCCCAACGGATCGATCAACGTGATTCCGGGGCGTTGCCACCTGAGCCTGGATCTGCGCGCGCCCATCGACACCCAACGGGACGCCCTGACACGCGATGTCTTGAGCGAGCTGGAAGCGATCTGCCACAGGCGTGGCATTCAATATCAGGCGCGCCACCTGCTCACCGCTGCGGCCGCCCCCTGCTCACCTCGCTGGCAACAGCGGTGGGCCGATGCCGTTCAACGCTGCGGCCTGCCGGTGCAGGCCTTGCCCAGTGGCGCTGGGCACGATGCCATGAAATTGCACCAGATCCTGCCGCAAGGCATGTTGTTCGTGCGGGGTGGCAACGCTGGCATCAGCCACAACCCGCTCGAAACCATCACGGCTGACGACGCCCAACTGTGCGTCGAAGCTTTTCAAAATCTGCTGGACGATCTGGCTCACCACCCCTGATCCACTCGTGATCGGGCTTAAACCATGACGACACGCCACAACCAACTGGATGACTGGATCGACGCCCACTTCGACGAAGAGGTGCGTTACCTGCAGGCCTTGGTGCAAGTGCCCACCGACACCCCGCCCGGCAACAACGCACCCCATGCGGAACGCACGGCCGAGCTATTGGCTCAGTTCGGCCTGACCGCCGAAAAACACGCGGTGCCCGAGCCGTCTGTTCGGGATTACGGCCTGACCAGCCTGACCAATTTGATCGTGCGTCACCGCTTCGGCGATGGCCCCACCGTGGCCCTCAATGCGCATGGCGATGTGGTCCCACCCGGTGAGGGGTGGACCCATCCGCCATACGGTGGCGAAATTGAAAACGGCAAGCTCTACGGCCGCGCTGCGGCTGTCAGCAAAAGCGATTTCGCCACCTACACCTTTGCCTTGCGGGCCTTGCAAGCCCTGGCACCGGCCCTGAGCCACCCGCTCAAAGGCACGGTTGAGTTGCACTTCACTTACGACGAAGAATTTGGCGGCGAACTGGGCCCAGGCTGGCTCTTGGATCAAGGCCTGACCCACCCCGATTACCTGATCGCTGCGGGCTTCAGCTATCAGGTGGTCACGGCACACAACGGTTGCCTGCAGATGGAAGTCACCGTTCATGGACAGATGGCCCACGCAGCCATTCCCCACACCGGCGTCGATGCTCTGCAAGCAGCCGTCAAGATCCTGCAGGCACTCTATGCACAGAACACCCTGTACCGGTCCGTGACGTCGCAGGTTCCGGGCATCACCCATCCCTATTTGAACGTGGGTCGCATCGAAGGCGGCACCAACACCAATGTCGTGCCCGGCAAGGTCAGCTTCAAGCTGGATCGCCGCATGATCCCTGAAGAAGACCCGACTGCGGTTGAGGCCCGGATCCGGCAGGTCATCGAAGATGCCGCCTCCGCCTGCCCAGGCATCCGCGTCGACATCAAGCGCTTGTTGCTCGCTCACGCACTCAAACCGCTACCCGGCAATGGCCGCTTGGTCGAAGCACTGCAACGACACGGGCAGATCGTGTTTGGCGAGCCCATTCCCACCAGCGGCACCCCGCTGTACACCGATGTGCGCCTGTATAGCGCCAAAGGAGTCCCTGCCGTGATCTACGGCGCCGGGCCACGAACCGTTCTGGAATCGAACGCCAAGCGGGCCGACGAACATCTTGCTTTGGAGGATCTGCGCCGCGCCACCAAGGTGGTGGCGCGAACCCTACTAGACTTGCTCAGTTGAGACTTTCTCGCTGAACGGTTCACCCATGCGTTTTTCCTTTCGACTCATTCGGGCAGGATTCGTCATGGCCATGGGCATCGGGATCGGTGGATGTGCGCAGAACCTGTTCTATCAACCAGACAGGATCCTGTACGACGTGCCCACCCATCTTGGACTGAACTTTGATGAGGTCAGCTTCTCAAGCCGAGACGGCACACAATTGACCGGCTGGTTCATCCCGGCGGCGGGTCTGGCTGATCCCAAACAAGCACGGGGCACCGTGATCCACTTTCACGGCAACGGCCAGAACATGTCGGCCCACTGGCGCTTTGCCGAATGGCTGCCCAAACACGGCTACAACCTGTTCGTGTTCGATTACCGAGGCTATGGCACCTCGAAAGGCAGCCCATCCGTGAAAGGCGTGTTCGAAGACAGTCTGGCTGCCATCGACTACGTCCGGCAACGGCCTGACATCGACCCGACCCGGCTCGTCATCTTTGGCCAAAGCCTCGGTGGCGCCAATGCCATCGCGGCAGTGGGATCTGGCGACAAGGCCGGCGTTCGTGCCGTGCTGATCGAATCGACCTTCCTGTCTTATTCCTCTATTGCCAGCGACAAGGTGCCCGGGTCCGGGATCCTGATGAACGACGACTACAGCCCGGATCGATGGGTGGCAGCCATCAGCCCCATCCCGCTGATCCTGATTCACGGCACAGCGGACCAGGTCATCCCCTACCAACAAGGAGAAGCGCTTTTTGCTTTGGCTAAAGAGCCCAAAACTTTCATCACGGTACCCCATGGCCTTCACACCCAGGCCTTCACGCCCAAGTTTCATGGGGCATACCAGCAGCAGGTGCTCCAATTGCTGGACCAGATCCTGCCGCGTTGAGACTGCGGGGCTTTGGCCACACTGTGAATACTGATGCCCGGCTTGAGGTAAAACAGCCGCTCGTGACTCAAAGGCTCAGCATGAATACATCGACTCGCATTGCCCTTGCCATCAGTCTGGCCGCAGCCTCGACAGCGGCCCTTGCTACCGAGAAGTTCACCTACCTGACCAACTGGTATGCCGAAGCCGAGCATGGTGGCTTCTACCAGGCCTTGGCCACGGGTCTTTACAAGCAGGCCGGTCTGGATGTCACCATCAAGATGGGCGGGCCGCAGGTCAACATCATGCAGGTCATGATGGCGGGTCAGGCTGATTGCATCATGGGCTACGACGTTCAGACCATTCAAGCCTGGGAGCAAGGCATCGATGCTGTCACCGTCGCCGCTGCGTTTCAAAAAGACCCCGTGGTCTTGATTGCTCACCCGCAAGTCAAGCAATTCACCGAACTGAAAGACAAGACCCTGTTCATCGGCAGCGCTGGCATGGTGACCTACTGGCCCTGGCTGAAATCGAAGTTCGGCTTCAGCGACCGGCAAATGCGCCCTTACAACTTCAACATCCAGCCCTTCCTGGCCGATCCCAATTCGGCCCAGCAAGGCTATCTCGCTTCTGAGCCCTACAGCATCGAAAAGCAAGGCCATATCCAACCGCGCGTCTTCATGCTCGCAGATCAAGGCTGGCCCCCCTATGCCACCACTGTGGTCTGCTCCAGCAAGACACTGCAAAGCCGTCCCCAGGCAGTGGCCGCCTTTGTCAAAGCGTCCATGCAGGGCTGGAAAAGCTACCTGACGGGCGACCCCACCCCTGGCAACACCTTGATCAAGAAAGACAACCCCAACATGACCGACGACCTGCTGGCTTACGGCATCCACACGCTGAAAGCCTCGGGCACGGTGATGGGGGGCGACGCAGCCCGCTTGGGCATCGGCACCATCACCGAGGCCCGCATGAAGCAAACCTACGACATGTTGGTGGCCAATCATTTACTGGATCCCAAGAAGGTCGACTTCCACAAGACCTTCACCACGCGCTTCATCCAAGACGCCAAAGTGATGCCGTGAGCCCAGCAACTGCGGTCGAACTCGATCAAGCCAGCCTGACGTATCCAGACGGCACCGTTGCGCTGCAACCGGTCAGTCTGCAGATCGAGCCGGGCCAGTTTGTCAGCCTGTTGGGGCCCTCTGGCTGCGGCAAAAGCACCCTGCTGAAGCTGATCTCGGGGCTCTTGCAGCCCAGCACCGGTCAAGTGTTGCGGCTAGGGCAACCGGCCAAACTGCCCGACCGTGGTAGCGCACAGGCGCGTCACCTGTCCTACGTTTTTCAAGATGCCACCCTGATGCCATGGGCAGACGTAGAACACAACGTGCGCTTGCCACTGGATCTGGCCGGCATCCCTCGGTCGGAGGCGGATGAGCGGGTCAAACAAGTGCTGACGCTGGTGAGCCTGGATGGCTTTGCGCGCCACAAACCTCACCAACTCTCGGGAGGCATGCAGATGCGTGTGTCGATTGCGCGCAGCTTGATCACCCAACCCGAACTGCTTCTGATGGATGAGCCCTTTGGGGCGCTTGACGAGATCACCCGTCAAAAGCTGGATGGCGAACTGTCTGCACTCTGGCTGAAACAACCGACCCTGACCTCGGTTTTCGTCACCCACTCGATCGCCGAAGCGGTGTTTCTGTCGCAACGTGTGATCGTGATGGCCGCCCGCCCAGGGCGGGTCATCGCCGACCTCGCCATCACCGCACCCTTCCCTCGCGACGAAGATTTCCGCACCAGCCCCGACTTCAACCATTGGGTTCGTCAACTGCAACACCTGATGCTCCACGCATGAGTTCTCGCGCATTGAATTGGCTGCTGCCCACCGCTTTGGCTGTGTTGTTGCTCGGCTTGTGGCAAGCCTGGACCACGCTGGCCGCCGTGCCGTCCTATTTGGTTCCATCCCCATGGCTGATCGCCCAGACCCTGGTTCAGGACTGGGATCTGCTGTCGGCGGCCTGGGTGGTCACGGTCCAGATCACCGTGATGGCGTTCGTTTGCGCCGTGATCCTGGGTTCCTTGCTGGCCTTCATCATGGTGCAAAGCCGCTGGCTGGAAGCGGCCCTGCTGCCCTATGCGATCTTGCTGCAGGTGACACCCATCGTGGCCATCGCGCCGCTGGTGATCATCTGGGTCAAAGACCCGACCCAGGCACTGGTCATCTGCGCCACCGTGGTGGCCCTGTTTCCGATCGTGTCCAACACCACGGTGGGCTTGCGCAGCGTTCATCCTGGTTTGCAGGATTACTTCCGGCTGCAAGGCGCCTCCCGCTGGCAAACCCTGTGGCGCCTGCGTCTGCCCAGCGCCTTGCCCTTCATGTTGGCTGGCTGGCGCATCTCCGGCGGCCTGGCACTGATCGGTGCGGTCGTGGCCGAGTTCGTTGCGGGCACCGGCGGTACCCAAGCCGGGCTGGCCTATCAAATCCTGCAAGCCGGCTACCAACTCAACATCCCACGCCTGTTTGCCGCGCTGACCCTGATCACTGCCACGGGGCTGATCGTCTACTTGGTGCTGTCAGCTTTGACCCGATGGTCTCTGAGCGGCTGGCACGAAAGTGAACGCCGCGAGCCCTGATCCCGCTGCGCCCATCGCATGAAATGGCGAGGTTTTGTGCGGTATTTCCTCGCGCCGAGCCGGCGCAACCCCTACGATTTCTCTCACTGAGTTTTCGCATGGATGTCAGAAATGCGCGCTTTGCTATCTTCCCCTCTGGCCTTGCTGGCCCTGACCATCAGTCCCGCATCCCATGCGGCCACGGGTACCCTGGACCAGTACACGCTGGACCTCGGTAGTGGCGCCCAAATCCTGGCTGGCCTGGCCACCCTGGCGCTGCTCTATGTCGTGAAGTCACGCCCCCCTCGCATGGTCAAACTCGATGCCGAAGGGCGCCGCTACGACCCCCACGTGCGTGGTTTGTTTGACGACTGATCACTGAGGGTCCCTCGACTTGACACGAATCAGTGCTATTGTTTTCAACGCATGTTGAAACTGGCTCTGATCGCCAAAGGAGTTGAGGGTGACCTCCCGCACGTTGACGGCCGTTGAGGCCCGTGTCCTCGGTGTCTTGGTAGAAAAACAGCACACCGTTCCCGACAGCTACCCCTTGTCGTTGAACGCCCTGACCTTGGGCTGCAACCAGAAGACGGCGCGTGAGCCCGTCATGAACCTCAGCGAAGCGGAAGTGCTTCAAGCCGTCAATGGCCTCAAGGAGCTGAGCCTGGTCACCGAAGTCAGCGGTAGCCGCGTCACCCGGTTTGAACACAATGCATCCCGGGGCTTGGGCATCCCTAGCCAATCGGTTGCGCTGCTGACCATGCTGGTACTCCGTGGCCCCCAAACCTCAGCTGAGTTGCGCCTGCACACCGAGCGCCTCCATCGCTTTGTCGATATCTCGTCCGTGGACGGCTTCCTCGAAGAGATGGCCGAACGAGAGCCCCACCGGGCGGTCAAGTTACCCAAAGCCCCTGGTGAACGCGAGGCCCGGTGGGCGCACTTGCTGTGTGGTGAACCTGTGTTGCCAGCCGTTGCGGTGGGCCGTGCAGACGATGACCTGCATGCCGAAGTCACTTTGCTGAAAGCCGAAGTGGCCGACCTCAAGGCTCTGGTGCACCGACTGGCCCAAGAACTTGGTATCGAGCCCTCGCCCACGGATCCCACATGAGCTGGCGTGGTCAACTCGATCTTCATTACCGCTTCGACGGCCAACGTACCACCGCCCTGGATCGCCACGATGGCCCCTTGCGCGTTTTGCAGCGCCTCTACCCTGAGGGCGAAGTCATCTGCCACCACGTCCTGGTGCATCCGCCGGGCGGCGTCGTGGGTGGTGACACGCTGACGCTGAACGCCCAGCTCGATTCCGGCTCGCACGCCTTGATCACCACGCCGGGAGCCACCCGCTTTTACAAAAGCGCGGGAGGCATCGGCGAACAGATCGTGCGGGCGTCCGTTGCTGATGGGGCCCGCCTGGAGTGGCTGCCACTTGAGGCGATTGCCTACCCAGGCTGCAAGGCCATCAATCGGATGCGCTTTGATCTCGCCCCTGGCGCCAGCATGATCGGGTGGGACATCGTCGCACTCGGTCTGCCGGCTGCCAAGCAGGCCTTTGATGACCCGGCCTGGCCCGAGAGCCACTTCACCCAGGAAATCGACATTCCCGAGGTCTGGCTGGAGCGCGGCACGATCGGGTCCCAAGATGGATTGCTTCTGGATAGCCCGGTCGGCTGGGCCGGCAACCGGGTCATGTCTACCCTGTGGTTTGCCAGCGGCCTCGCTTTGGAACGCACGGTGTCAGAGAGCTTGCTCGACGCAGCCCGAACCAAACAACTAGAGAGCCCCCTGTCAGCGACCACCGGCAGCACCCAGCCGCACTGCCAGATCGTGGTCACTCGGGTGTTGGCGCCCCGGGTCGAGCCAGCCATGCATTTGTTGACTGCCATCTGGGGGCAGTGGCGCTCCCTGGCTTGGGGGGTCCCCCCCTGCCCTCCGAGGGTGTGGCGCACCTGAATCGGGCCTATCATCGCCCGTTCAGCGATCAACAACATATCAGGAGGATGCGCCCATGAAGGTGCTGCTCATTGACGACCACCCTTTGATTCTTTCCGCTCTGCAGTCTGTCATACAGGGCCTGGGAGACGACGTCGAAGTGACGGCTGCCGACAGCGGTCAGGCTGCACGCGCGGCGCTTTCTCGCTCGACCCATTACGATCTGGCTTTGCTTGACCTGCACCTGGGCGACCTCAATGGTTTCGATCTCCTCAGCGAGATCCGAGAAAACTATCCCTCGATCGCCGTGGTGGTGGTGTCGGCCTCCGACCGCACCAGCGATGTCATCCGGTCGATCGACATGGGTGCGATGGGGTTTGTCTCCAAGCGATCGAGCAACGAAACACTGGCCGCGGCCTTGCGCCAGGTGATGTCTGGCGGGGTGTACGTTCCCCCCATGAGCATGGGCTCAGATGCTGGCAGCCAGCCAACGGAGCACCTCTCGCCCGCTGGCCCGCACGATTTGCACTCGGCCGTCCACCTGCCTCAGTGGGGGCTGACCCCACGACAAACCGATGTGCTGGCATCCTTGCTCAAGGGACACCCCAACAAATTGATCGCGCGCGAACTGAACCTGTCCGTCGAAACGGTCAAGGATCACGTTGCTGCTGTATTGCGAGCCCTGGGAGTCAGCTCACGGACGCAAGCGGTGATCGCTGTGAGCCAAGCCTTGCAGAAGCAGCCAAGCGGCTTCTCGGCTTGGCGCCCTGTTCAGCGCTGATCCAGCTTACATGGTGGCGACGGCCTTTTTGGCCGCGTCATATTCCGCCTGCAAGCGCGCCACCAATTCAGCCGTCGGCACGACCTTCTTGATGGCGCCAATGCCTTGGCCGCAGCCCCAGATGTCCTTCCAGGCTTTGGCGCTGTCCTTGCTGCCAAAGCTCATCTGGCTGGGGTCGCCGTGGGCCAGATTGTCGGGGTCCATGCCTGCGTTGACGATCGAGCCACGCAAGTAGTTGCCATGCACGCCAGTAAACAGGCTGGAGTAGACGATGTCCTCGCTGGTGCTGTCGCAGATCATCTGCTTGTAGCCCTCGACCGCACGCGCCTCTTCTGTGGCGATGAATGCCGATCCGATGTAGGCGAAATCAGCCCCCATCACGCGGGCTGCCAGAACAGCGCGGCCGGTGGCCATGGCCCCCGACAAGGCCAAGGGGCCATCAAACCACTCGCGGATCTCCTGGATCAAGGCAAACGGGCTCGTCGTGCCCGCGTGGCCACCTGCGCCAGCGGCCACAGCAATCAGCCCATCTGCGCCCTTCTCAACAGCCTTGCGGGCAAATTTGTTGTTGATCACGTCGTGCAGCACCACGCCGCCATAGCTGTGGACCGCGTCGTTGATGTCTGTGCGAGCGCCGAGCGAGGTGATGACGACCGGCACCTTGTACTTGATGCACAGTGCCATGTCCTGCTCCAGGCGGTCATTGCTCTTGTGCACGATCTGGTTGATGGCAAACGGAGCTGCCGGCTTGTCAGGATGAGCCGCGTTGTACGCCGCCAGCGTTTCGGTGATTTCTGCCAGCCATTCGTCCAGTTGCGATGCGGGCCTCGCATTGAGCGCGGGCATCGAACCCACGACACCAGCCTTGCACTGCTCGATCACCAGCTTCGGGTTGCTGATGATGAACATGGGCGAAGCGATCACCGGAAACGAGACCTTTTGCAAAACAGCTGGCAGCATAAACTTTCCTCAACTAAGGCAATGGCGCCCAGAATACAAAAGAATTGAGCCGGAAAACAAAAAAGCCACCCGAAGGTGGCTTGGATTTAACGAGCCCCCGGGCTTGACAACCCGAGGGCAGGCTCGCATCAGAACAATTCAACCGGCAGAGCGGTCACGCTGTCACCACCGGCCAGAATTTCTTCACGCAGCGAGGCGATGCGCGGCAGGATGTGATCGCCGTAGAAACGCACAGTGGCGATCTTGGCCTTCATGAAATCAGCATCTTCACCAGCAGCCAGCTTGTCTTCAGCCACGATCAGGGCGCGACCCATTTGCCAGCCAGACACCAGGTTGGCAGCCAGCATCAGGTAAGGCACAGAGCCGGCAAACACGGCGTTCGGGTTGCTCTTGACGTTGGCCAGCACGAAGTCGACCACTTGCAGGAAGGATTCGCGACCCGCCTTCAATTGAGCAGCGTACTTCTTGCAGGCATCGCCACGGGCAGCCAGTTGGCCTTCCAGATCAGCGATCTGGGCAGCCACAGCCTTGGCCACGGCGCCACCGTCACGAACGGTCTTGCGGCCGACCAGGTCGTTGGCCTGGATGGCGGTCGTGCCTTCGTAAATCGGCAGAATGCGCGAATCGCGGTAGTACTGAGCCGCACCGGTTTCTTCAATGAAGCCCATGCCACCGTGGACTTGCACGCCCAGCGAGGTCACTTCCACCGAGTTCTCGGTCGAGAAGCCCTTGATCAGCGGCACCAGGAATTCGTAGAACGCTTGGGCCTTCTTCGCTTCGTCCTTGTTGGGATTGAAGTGGGCGTTGTCGTAAGCGGCTGCACCGACCAGGGCCATGGCACGTTCACCTTCGATCAGGGCACGCATCGTCATCAGCATGCGCTTGACATCTGGGTGATGGATGATGGCCACGGAATCCTTGGCGGAACCATCGACAGGACGCGATTGCACGCGATCCTTGGCGTAGTTCACGGCGTGCTGGTAAGCGCGCTCAGACACAGCAATGCCCTGCATGCCCACGTCGTAGCGAGCGGCGTTCATCATGATGAACATGTACTCGAGGCCGCGGTTTTCTTCGCCAACCAGGTAGCCAATGGCACCAGGGCCCACTTCGCCCTTGTCGTCACCGTAAACCAGCACGGCGGTAGGCGATGCCTTAATACCCAGCTTCTCTTCGATCGAGGCGCAGTACACGTCGTTGCGCTTGCCCAGCGAGCCGTCGGCGTTGACCATGAACTTCGGGACCACGAACAGCGAGATGCCCTTCACGCCTTCAGGCGCATCAGGTGTACGAGCCAGCACCAGGTGGACAATGTTTTCCACCATGTCGTGCTCACCGTAGGTGATGAAGATCTTCTGGCCAGAGATGCGGTAGGTGCCGTCACCTTGCTTGACCGCCTTGGAGCGAACCAGAGCCAGATCCGAGCCGGCTTGGGGCTCGGTCAGGTTCATGGTGCCGGTCCACTTGCCGGAGACCATGTTGGGGATGTAGCGGGTCTTGAGCTCATCGCTGCCAGCGGTCAGCAGCGCTTCGATGGCGCCGCCGGTCAGGATGGCGCACAGCGAGAAGCTCAGGTTGGCAGCCATCATGTGCTCAACGCAAGCCGCGCCGATGGACTTGGGCAGGCCTTGGCCGCCGTACTCGGCGGGTTGACCCAGACCTTGCCAGCCACCTTCGGCCAACGCAGCGTAGGCTTCCTTGAAGCCCTTGGAGGCGCGCACAACGCCGTTGTCCCAAGAACCGTGGTCTTGGTCGCCAGACCAGTTCAGAGGCGCAACCACGCCTTCGTTGAACTTGGCCGACTCTTCCAGCACGGCTTGAGCGGTTTCAAAACCAGCGTCTTCAAAGCCAGGAATGGTGGCGACTTGGTCGATGCCAGCCAGTTCTTTCAGAACGAACAGCTGGTCTTTGACAGGGGCACGAAAACTCATGTGTGTTCTCCGATAAACGACAAAGGGGGCGCCTCGAAAGACGCCCCCGCAGGCTTATATGCTCAGACCTGAATCTGACATCTCGCCCGAATTACAGCGCCTTGACCAGTTCAGGAACAGCAGTGAACAGGTCGGCTTCCAAACCGAAATCGGCCACTTGGAAGATGGGGGCTTCTGGATCCTTGTTGATGGCCACGATGACCTTCGAATCCTTCATACCGGCCAAATGCTGGATGGCGCCGGAGATACCGCAAGCCACGTACAACTGAGGCGCAACGATCTTGCCGGTTTGACCGACTTGCAGGTCGTTGGGAGCGTAGCCAGAGTCCACGGCAGCGCGCGAAGCACCAATGGCGGCGCCCAGCTTGTCAGCCAAGGGGGTCAGGACTTCGTTGAACTTCTCAGCAGAGCCCATGGCACGACCACCGGACACGATGATCTTGGCAGCGGTCAGCTCAGGACGCTCGGACTTGGTCACTTCGCGACCAACGAACGAGGACTTGCCAGAGTCAGCCACAGCAGCCACGGTTTCAACAGCAGCGGAACCACCGGTGGTGGCAGCTGCGTCGAAAGCGGTACCACGAACGGTCAGCACCTTCACAGCGTCAGCGCACTGAACGGTGGCGATGGCGTTGCCAGCGTAGATCGGACGCTCGAAAGTGTCAGCCGAGATCACCTTGGTGATTTCTGACAGCTGAGCGGAATCCAGCTTGGCGGCCACGCGAGGAGCCACGTTCTTACCCGAAGCGGTTGCAGGGAAGACGATGTGGCTGTAGCCCGAAGCCACGGCCAGCACTTGAGCGGCCACGTTTTCAGCCAGGCTGTCAGCGAATTGAGCGCCGTCAGCGTGCAGCACCTTGGTCACGCCAGCGATTTGAGCGGCAGCAGCAGCGGCAGCACCGGCATTGGAGCCAGCAACCAGCACGTGTACATCACCACCGGTCGCCTTGGCGGCGGTCACGGCGTTCAGGGTTGCACCCTTGATGCTGGCGTTGTCGTGTTCAGCAATAACGAGAGCGGTCATGCGTTATCTCCTCAGATCACTTTGGCGACGTTCTTCAGCTTGTCGACCAGGGTGGCCACGTCGGGCACCTTGATACCAGCAGAACGCTTGGCGGGTTCAGCCACGCTCAGGGTCTTGATACGGGGGGCCACGTCCACACCCAGGTCAGCCGGCTTGACGGTTTCCAGGGGCTTCTTCTTGGCCTTCATGATGTTGGGCAGAGTCACATAGCGTGGCTCGTTCAGGCGCAGGTCGGTGGTCACCACGGCTGGCAGAGACAGCTTCACGGTTTCCAGACCGCCGTCGACTTCACGGGTCACAGCGACCTTGCCGTCAGCCACTTCCACCTTGGAGGCGAAAGTACCTTGGGGCAGGTCAGCCAGAGCAGCCAGCATCTGGCCAGTTTGGTTGCTGTCGTCGTCGATGGCTTGCTTGCCCAGGATGATCAGATCGGGCTTTTCCTTGTCGACCAGAGCCTTCAGCACCTTGGCCACGGCCAAAGGTTGCACTTCAGCGTCGGTTTCAACCAGGATGCCACGGTCAGCACCGATGGCCATGGCGGTACGCAGGGTTTCCTGGCACTGAGCCACGCCGATCGACACGGCGATGATCTCGGTGACCACGCCCTTTTCTTTCAGGCGAGTGGCCTCTTCGACGGCGATTTCGTCAAAGGGGTTCATGGACATCTTGACGTTGGCGATGTCGACACCAGAGCCGTCAGACTTCACGCGAACCTTCACGTTGTAGTCCACAACCCGCTTGACCGGAACCAGAACCTTCATGCGTTGTTCTCCTGCGTCATGAGGAAGAGTTAGTAAGAAAATGGCCGCGCCAAAAAAGCACGATCGTTCGATTCTAGCGCGAGTTCGGGATCAGTAAACCCCCCTACTTGCGCAAAACGAGGACAATAAGCGACTTCTGCCTCTCATGGCCCGATTTCGCCGTATTTTTCTTGCATGTCCGCGCTTTCTGCTCATTCCACTACACCCTTTTCTGGTCAGGGGATTCGTGTCGGGGTTTTCGACTCCGGTGTAGGCGGACTCTCTGTGCTCAAAGCCATTCGACAGGCGATGCCACTGGCTGATCTCATCTACGTAGCGGACTCGGGCTTTGCACCCTACGGCGAACGCAGCGATGCCTTCATCTCGGAGCGCAGCAACGAGATCAGTGGCTTTCTTCAATCCCAAGGGGTTCACGGTATCGTCGTAGCATGCAACACGGCCACAGCAGTGGCCGTACATGAATTGCGTCAGCTATGGCCTCACTTGCCCATCATTGGAGTTGAACCGGGGATCAAGCCAGCCATTTCCCAATCCAGGAACAAGAAGATTGGAGTTCTTGCAACACCAGGCACGCTCGCCAGCCAGAAATTCAAATCACTGGTGACCCGCCATGAAGCTGATGCCGAGTTGCACTTGCAAGCATGTCCAGGTTTGGCCAGAACAATCGAATCGGGCAATCTGAACAGGCAAGAACTGAAGACATTGATAGCGCAATTTTGTGCCCCCTTGAAAGATGCTGGCGTCGACACGGTGGTGCTGGGATGCACTCACTATCCTTTCGTTGCCAACCAGCTTCAAGCAAGCCTAGGCAAAGACGTATATCTGCTGGATACAGCACAAGCTGTAGCCAAACACACCGCTGCAATCTTGCAAAACAGGGTTATAACCCCTTCAACCGATGTGACCCGGGGCGAAGTAACATTTTGGACAACCGGCGACCCTGCTTTATTGCAGCAAGTCGCGGAAAGCTGGCTAGGTTGGCAAGTTGTAGCCCATCAAATGGATTCGGGTCAAGACTGACAGTACGGCACAGGGGATGATGGAGGCGCGGGCCGGAGTCGAACCGACCTACACGGATTTGCAATCCGGTGCATAACCGCTTTGCTACCGCGCCATCAACTGATCCAAGCTGACACAGCTGGAAAAAAGGGAAGCCTGATGGCTTCCCTTTTTGAAACTGGAGCGGGAAACGAGGCTCGAACTCGCGACCTCAACCTTGGCAAGGTTGCGCTCTACCAACTGAGCTATTCCCGCATATTGCTTATGCAATTTGTTTTGTTTCGCTTTGGCTGATTGCCTCAGACAACGTTGGTGCGTCATCAGCGAAGACCCGAACTATACACCATTTTTGGGCCTCTTCGCAAATTGTTGTGTTCTTTCATCAGCAACCGCAAGCGTTCCCTGTGACAGTAAACTCACCCCCCACAAGCCCCGATGGTGAAATCGGTAGACACAGCGGACTTAAAATCCGCCGCTTGCTGAAAGGCGGCGTGCCGGTTCGATTCCGGCTCGGGGCACCAAGCTCACCATACCGTGCTTTGTCAGATTTTCCTGAAATCCGAAACACGCAAAAACTGAAAATCTGGCAAGATCCTTTACCAATTCATCGGTACGAGGCCAGCCATGAGTGAGCACCACCAAACCGAAAAAGATCTCGCCCTTTTCAAGCGTCTGTTTGCAGACAAAAGCGCGGGCGCGGGCATCCGTCCAGGGTTTGTCGACCCCTTGTTTGTTCAGCGTCATGCTGGCAAATGGTTTCACACCTTGGGCAGCATGCTGATCTTGAGCAAACAAGGCGCTCAGTTGCTCGTGCAGCAAACCGAAACCATCGACCTCTGAAATGAAAAAGCCCCAGGTCTGAGACCGGGGGCTTTTCAACTTTGGAGGCGCGGGCCGGAGTCGAACCGACCTACACGGATTTGCAATCCGGTGCATAACCGCTTTGCTACCGCGCCCCGTAACCGAAGCATTCTGACAAAAAAGGGAAGCCTGTGTTTAACCATCGGGCTTCCCTTTTCGGAAATCTGGAGCGGGAAACGAGGCTCGAACTCGCGACCTCAACCTTGGCAAGGTTGCGCTCTACCAACTGAGCTATTCCCGCGCATTGCTTACGCAATTTTTTTCGCTTTGGCTGATTGCCTTAGACAACGTTGGTGCGTCATCAGCGAAGACTTGAACTATACATCATTTTCGACATATCGAGCAAGCCCTCGCCGTTTTTTCGCACCTGTCTCAATGTTTCAACACATCGGTGCTGGCGGCTGAAGCTTCTGGTTTGGCAGCCTCTGCCACCTTCACCTCTTCTTCAGGCAAAGGGGCGGGTTGACGCTCCAGAGCTACTTCCAGCACCTTGTCGATCCACTTGACGGGCACGATTTCGATGTCGCTCTTGACGTTGTCTGGGATCTCTTGCAGATCCTTGACGTTCTCTTCAGGGATCAACACCGTCTTGATGCCACCGCGGTGAGCGGCCAGCAGCTTTTCTTTCAGCCCCCCGATCGCCGTGACTTCACCGCGCAGGGTGATTTCACCCGTCATGGCTACATCGGCGCGCACAGGGATGCCGGTCAACGCCGACACGAAGGCCGTCGTCATCGCAGCGCCTGCGCTCGGGCCATCCTTGGGGGTAGCGCCATCAGGCACGTGGATGTGGATGTCCTTTTTCTCGAACAACTCATCCTTGATACCCAGACGCGCCGCACGGCTGCGCACCACTGAGCGGGCTGCCTCGACCGACTCCTTCATCACGTCGCCCAGCTGGCCGGTGCGAATGATGTTGCCCTTACCCGGCATGATGGCGGCTTCGATGGTCAGCAAGTCGCCACCCACCTCGGTCCATGCCAAGCCGACCACTTGACCCACCTGGTTGTCCTTCTCGGCCTGACCGTAGGAGTACTTGCGCACCCCCAGGAAGTCGTTCAGGTTTTCGTCGGTTACCACCACCTGGCCGGTGTACTGCTTCAGGGCAAAGCCCTTCACAGTCTTGCGGCAGATCTTGGAGATCTCACGCTCCAACGAGCGCACACCAGCCTCGCGGGTGTAGTAACGGATGATGCCGCGAATGGCGCTTTCCGCCACATCCAGTTCGCCATCCTTCACACCGTTGTTCTTGATCTGCTTGGGCAGCAGATACGTTTGAACAATGTGAACCTTCTCGTCTTCGGTATAGCCCGCCAGACGAATCACTTCCATCCGATCCAGCAAAGCGGGCGGGATGTTCAGCGAGTTTGAGGTGGCCACGAACATCACATCCGACAAGTCGAAATCAACTTCGATGTAATGGTCGCCAAAGGTGTGGTTCTGCTCGGGGTCAAGCACTTCCAGCAGCGCCGACGAAGGATCGCCACGGAAGTCCATACCCAGCTTGTCGATCTCGTCAAGCAGGAACAACGGGTTACGCACGCCCACCTTGCTCAGGCTTTGCAACACCTTACCGGGCATCGAGCCAATGTAGGTGCGGCGATGACCACGGATCTCGGCCTCGTCGCGCACGCCACCCAGAGCCATGCGAACGAACTTGCGACCGGTGGCGCGAGCAATCGACTGCCCCAACGAAGTCTTACCCACGCCAGGAGGGCCGACCAGGCACAGAATCGGCGCCTTAACCTTGTCCACGCGTTGCTGCACAGCAAGATACTCAAGGATGCGTTCCTTGACCTTGTCGAGACCGTAGTGCTCTTCGTTGAGCACATGCTCGGCATTGGTCAGGTCGTGCTTGACCTTGGACTTCTTGCTCCAGGGCAGGTTGACCAGCGTCTCGATGTAATTACGCACCACCGTGGCTTCAGCCGACATGGGCGACATCAAGCGCAGCTTCTTGAGTTCAGCATCAGCCTTCTTGCGTGCCTCTTTGGGCATGCGAGCGGCTTCCACCTTCTTGGCCAACTCTTCGATGTCGGCGCCCTCTTCGCCCTCACCCAGTTCTTTCTGGATGGCTTTGACCTGCTCGTTCAGGTAGTACTCGCGCTGCGACTTCTCCATCTGGCGCTTGACACGGCCACGGATGCGCTTTTCAACCTGCAGGATGTCGACTTCGTGTTCCAGTTGCTCCAGCAGCTTTTCCAGGCGCTGAGACACCGAGAACAGGTCGAGCACAGCTTGCTTGGATTCGAGTTTGAGCGGCAGATGGGCTGCAATGGTGTCGGCCAGACGCCCGGCATCGTCAATGCCAGAAATCGACGTCAGGATTTCAGGGGGGATCTTCTTGTTCAGCTTGACGTACTGATCAAACTGCTGGGTCACCGCACGACGCAATGCTTCGACTTCAGGCGTGACCTGAGCTTCAGGCTGGACAGGCACAACATCAGCAGTGAAGAACTCGCCGCTGTCGTCGATGGACTGGGTGTTGGCGCGCTGAACGCCTTCCACCAGCACCTTCACGGTGCCGTCGGGCAACTTCAGCATCTGCAGGATGCTGGATACGCACCCGATTTCAAACATGTCCTCCGCCTTGGGCTCATCTTTGCCAGCGGCTTTTTGCGCCACGAGCATGATCTGACGCCCAGCCTCCATGGCCGTTTCCAGCGCTTTGATGGACTTGGGGCGCCCGACGAACAGCGGGATCACCATATGGGGAAAAACCACCACGTCGCGCAGGGGCAGCAGTGGCAGATTGATCGGTTCAGAGGGAAGAATGGGGTGTCCTGACATGATGTGGCTCACTTTCTCTGAAACCCAGTTGGGGTCTCACGGACAAAACACAAGGGCACCGGAAAAACCAAATTGGGAGGGTTTTTCAGCGGTGCCCAATCAAAGCGGACATTGAAGTGCCTGCTCAAGCACTGGCCTTGGCCTGTTCCCGGTAAACCAATAGCGGTTTGGCGTTCTCCTCGATGGTGGATTCATCCAGTACAACTTTTTGAACGCCTTCTTT
>JAGWLR010000026.1 GCA_028864885.1 Burkholderiales bacterium
CGTTGAGCACCACAACACAGACCCCAAGCCGTTCATCTGGACCAAGAGCGCTCGCGACATCCTGCAGAAGGTCATTCGAGCGAACTCAAAGATAAGTTCCAAACAAAGTGAAACACTACACTAGGACATAAGCCCCGTTTGACATCTTCAGGTACGCCGGACGAAACATCAGAGTAGAAACATGTGCGGTTCAGTCACGTAGTGATCCGGGCATGCCTGCAATATCGCGTTGGCATCAAGGCGACCAGTGAATCACTGAACAAACTCCTCAGCGCTACCTCGATGGCTCTGAATATCGGTAGCGTGTTTCTCTGAACTCACGCAACCGCTGACGTGGACGCTGGCGGCCGGCACGTCAGCACGGTCGCCTGCCCGCCACCGCACGACGCGGCCAGACGATCGCGTTGTGCAAGACCGTGGATGAAAGCACCCCGGCGATGATGAGCACCGCGCCAATCCATTGCGCGGCCACCAGGTGATCCCCTTTCAGCACGCCGATCAAGGCCGCGAACAAGGGCACGAAGTTCATGAAGATCGACGCCTGAGCCGGCCCCACGACCTTGACCCCGCTGTTCCACCACATATAGGCCAGCACCGATCCAAAAATGGCCATGAAGGCGATTGCCAGGGTGCTACCCAAAGGCGGGGCGGCCAGGAAATCAGGTGCGGTGGCCAAGGCAAAACCGATCATGAGGATGGCGCCGCCGATGATGGTGCTGCCTGCAATCTGCAGGGGCGACACCCCTTTGACGAATCGCTGCGGCAACACGGAATACACCGACCAACACAGCGCCGCCATGAACACCAGCGCGTCGCCAGCCGACAAGTGCAGGCCCAGCAAGGCGTGCAGCGAGCCCCCGCTGACCACCACCGCCACACCGCTCATGCCCAGCACCAGCCCCAGCACTTGCAAAAAACTGGGCCAGCGCCGATTGATCAAGGCCGCAAACACGGTAGTCAGCGCTGGCGACACCGCCACGATGAGCGCCCCATTGACGGCCGAGGTGGCCCTCAAGCCAAAGAACAAACCCGTATTGAACCCGAACACTCCGACGGCCGACATGATGCCCAGCACCCAGGCATTGCGTTGAATCGCGCGCCAGGACCAGCCCTCCACCCAGCCAATCAGGGGCAGAAAGATCGCAGCCGCCAAGGCAAATCGCCAAGCAGCGGCGGCCAACGGCGACATGAAACCGACGACATAACGGCCCGCGTGGAACATGGCCCCCCAGCACAAGGCTGTGAGGATCAGGCGGCCGTAAACCAGGGGAAGGGATGGAGTCTTGTTCATGTGGGCACTATGATCGCACGCGGCGATCGTCACAAGCACCCACTTGCAAAAAGGCTTTCCATAAATGAAAAACCAGAGGGCAGATCTTTCCCCAAACGGGTCAGAAATCCTTTCCACATTTGACTGGAATGACCTGAAATACTTCCTCTCGGTCGCGCGCGAGGGGGGCTTGTCGAAAGCCGCGCTGCAATTGGGCACCAGCGCCTCCACGGTCTCGCGTCACATCAGCGCCCTCGAAGCCCGTTTGAAGGTTCGCTTGTTTGTGCGCCTGACCACGGGCTACCTGCTGACCGATGTCGGCAGCGAACTGTACGAACAAGTGGCCGAAGTGGAGCGCAGCACGCTGGCCGTGGCACGTGGCAGTGCGGCAGTGGGCGAAAAGGAGTCGGTCACCGGGCTGGTCAGGCTGGCCACCGCCGATAGCGTGGGCACCTTTGTGCTGGCCCCTCACCTGGTGCAGTTGCGCCAACGACATCCCGGACTGAGGATCGAGCTGCTTCTGGGGCACGCCCAGGTCGACCTGAGCCGACGCGAGGCCGATCTGGCCTTGCGCATGCTCGACGCCGCCAACCCCCAAGGCCACCCGGATCATGTCATGCACCGCATCACCACCGTGCCTTTCGGCCTGTACGCATCGCCGGCCTTCATCAGCCAAGCGCAGGCGCAGTCGCCCGATGCGTGGCGCACGATGGACCACATCGGCTGGGACAGCGGTTGGCGGCACCTGCCCCTGGCGCAATGGCTCGCACGCACCTTCAGCCGTCCGGCCGTGGCCAGCAGCAACAGCATGACGGCCCACTTCGAATTGATCCGCAGTGGGGCAGGCATCGGCTTGCTGCCCCGCTACATGGCCGCACGTGACCCCAGCCTGATCCACATCCCGGCCGAGGGCCCGCCCGAACGTGAACTGTGGCTGATCTATCACCGTGATCTGCGGGGCAGCAAACGGGTTCAGGCCGTCCGGCGATTTGTTGAAGAGGTGATTCCCTCCGCCATAGGCGGATGACCATCAAGGTTATCTCGCCCTGGGTAGCATGAAGCGGGCACACCTCAAGCTTGCTGCATTGGGCTGGCGAGGTCGACCCACTCAAACAACTGGCCCTGAAAAAGGCCCTGCTGGTGGCAGCGGTGGAGCTGGCCGGAGATTCACCGATGAGGTACGCCAGCGAGAGGCGTACTACACCTCAGGCGGCATCTGATTTCGGGCGGCCAACCACCAGAAGTGTTGGAAGCCACCCTGCGTGAAATCGCGCAGCAGACGGCCTGAGGCGCGAGCAGCGCTTTACTTGTAAAACGCTTCGACCTGGCCCTTGAGGGTGATCGTCAGGGACTTGCCCTTGCGGTCCACCTTGTTGCCGACAGGCACCTTGATCCAGCCTTCGCTCATGCAGTACTCCTCGACATCAAAGCGCTCTTTGCCATTGAAACGAATGCCCACATCGTGCTGGAACACGGCGGCCACATGATGCGGGCTGCGCGGGTCAATCGAGAGGCGGTCGGGCAAGGCGGGGGCCTGGGTCGTGTCGTTCATGATCAGGATGCGGTTCGTCTATCGGAATGAGGCCGCATTTTCGCCGGTTTTGCCGATCACGACGACGACTCATCGGGCGGCGTGTACAGGACCCGATCCTTGTAATCCTGCAAGATGCCATCCAGGCGAGCGTCGTTTTTGGTAAATGCCCGGCAATACGGGCAGATCAAGCGATGCGAGGTGGCTCGCAAGCGTTCGGGCAGGGATGCTTTTTCGAGTTGCCCCGAGGTCAACTTGAAGATGTATTCCTGGCAGGTCATCATGGCGCCTCTCCTTCAAACCAGCTCTGGTTCAGGCACATCTGGATTTGTTTACGGGCCCGGCTCAGGCATTGCCAATAATCGGTCTTGGTCAACCCCAAGGTGACACAAATTTCTTCGGGCTCGCATTCGAGAAACTCTTTCATGCTGAACACGCGGGCTGGCTTGACTGGCAGCTTGTTGACGCAGACATCGACCACCTGAAAGAACTGTTCGGTCTGCAGTTGCGCGTCCGGGCGGCTCCAGGCCTGGGGTGCCACGCTCTCGACCCAATGCCCGCGATCGTCAAACAGAACCTGGTCGAGATCATCCGAAAAAGCTTCGCTGTAGCCCACCTCAGGACGGTATTTCAGGCGCAGGCGATCGGTGATCTTGTGCTTGAGGATGCCGAAGAGGTAACGCCGGGGCTCCACGCCCGCCAGCGTGGCAGGGTCGATCCCGAGCAGCGCGGCCAATGCGTCTTGCACGGCGTCCTCAGCGTCCTCGCGAGGCTGCAGATGCAGCTGCGCGAACCTCAACATCGGCCCGCGCCATTCGCGGGCCCACTCAGCCAGATCCAGGGTTAGGGTCATGTGGTGACGGGTTGCAGTGCCGAACGATTTGCCCGGCACAACCAGGCATCCAGCGCGTATTTTCCTGCACCTTGCGTCAACACGGCAAACAACATGATGGCGAGCATCAATGGGACCTTGAACCCTTGGCCCGCGTCGGTCTCGATCTGGTTCCAGCCGGCCCAACCCAGATCAAAGTGAACTGTGTACACCGCCACATAGGTGATGAACAGCAGCCCCATGGCCGCAAAACGGCTGAACAGGCCCAGGATCATGGCGCTGCCGAAGACCAGCTCGCCCACGCCCGCCACCACCCAGTTGGCATCCACGGGCAGCCATCGCACGACGGCCGGAAAGTCGAGCTGCGCGAACCAGTCCGGCGCATGCACACCGCCCGACAGCTTGATGTAGCCGGCCATGATGAACTCCTGTGCCACCCACAGGCGCAAGCCCAGCAGGCCCAGGTCACGAATCATCTCCAGCGCTTTCTCGCGCCACAAAAGCAAGGAATTCATCTTTCAGATCTCCATAAAAATGCGATCGCCATTGCGATTGGCGAACAAAGGCTTCGATCAAGGTTCGCCAGGCCTCATCGCCCAGCTCCGCGCGCACCTCGGGAAAGTGCGCTTCGATCATCTGGCTCGCGCCCAGGTAAACCAGGTGGCGGTACACCCGCAGGCCGGCTTCGGTGTAGCCCGCCGGCACCACGTCGGTTCGGCCCCTTACGTAGTCGTAAAAGTCAGACATGCCAACTCCCGATTGAGGGTGTGCACATCCGGCACATCGTTGTCCCACTCCAGCAGGATGGGAACACCCAGCCGTTCATGCAATTCGCGCGCGGCCTGCACTGTGGTCTGTTCCACCGGCTGGCTGTGTGTGTCGATGTACATGCCGAAGCGTTCGTCCCACTCGTGTCCTGCCACGTGCAGGTAGCTCACCCGGCCCAGATCAATGTGCTGCAAGAAGGCTGCGATGTCGTGCCCGCCGTGGTTCTTGTGGTTGACGGCGATGTTGTTGAGGTCCAGCAAAATCTGGCAATCGGCGCGTTCGGCCACCGCCGCCAGAAAGTCGGCCTCGGGCATGGTGCCGACGTTGGTGTACCAGGTGCTGTTTTCGATCGCCATGCGGCGCCCCAGCACATCCTGCACCCGCCGAATGCGATCACTGACTCGAGCCACCTCCGACACCGTGAACGGAATCGGAAACAGGTCATACAGCTGATGCGCGTCCCCACTGGCCGCCAGGTGATCGGAGTAATGCTGCCCGCCGATGTCGTCGATCAAGCCCTTCAACTCGCGCAAAAAGGCCTCGTCGATGGGGGAGTCGCCCCCCAGGTTCAGCGACACGCCATGCAGGTGGACGGGACGCCCCGAGTCGATCAGCTCATACAGGCGGGTTCGGTCGCGGCGAATCCAGTTCTCTGGCACCACCTCGAAAAAATCCGCCTGCACGGCTGACATGTCCCAGTCGGCCATCTCGCGGCGATATCCCAGTCCAGCCATGGTGATCTCCTGGTTTACTTCTTGGAGCAGGAAGCGTCCTTGGCAGGCTCTTTCTTCGAGCAGGAGGACTCCGGCGTGGGCTCGGACTTCTTCGAGCAAGAAGCTTCTTTCTTGCTGCAGCTGGCTTCCTTGGAGGCCGGATCCGCAGCAGCGACGGCTTGCTGCATGGCACGAACCTTTTTGCTGCAAGAGCCTGCACCGCACTTTTTCTCGGCGGGCGTACCAGCCCAGGCAGAAGTAGCGAGGACAGCAGCGGCGAGGGTGGCGATGGACTTGATGTTCATGATGGGTTCCTGTCGGTTAAGAGCATGCACACCGTGTGCACACTGACTCAGTCGGAGCCCAAGCTGATTCCTGACAAGAAATTTGTAAATTTTTTGAAACCAGGCAGGCGATACTTGCCATCAGACCTGACGAACGACCTGAGGAGCGCCCCATATGAGAAAAACTACTCGAACAGCCGTGCGCCTGCTCGGTCTGGCCGCCGTGTCCGCAACCGTACTGGCGGGATGCGCCATCGAATGGACCAACCGACAACCCGCGAAGGAAATGGCGCAACTGGCCACCCCACCGGGTTCGATCTACACCGGGTGGC
Organism: Burkholderiales bacterium; assembly: GCA_028864885.1. Taxonomy (GTDB): domain Bacteria; phylum Pseudomonadota; class Gammaproteobacteria; order Burkholderiales; family Burkholderiaceae_C; genus Aquabacterium. The sequence goes on from JAGWLR010000026.1 coordinate 5,731, forward strand.
GCGTGTTTCAGGAAAAATGCGCCAGTTGCCACGGTAGCAGTGGCCAGGGTACGGACAAGGCCCCCAACCTGCTGATGCGAGTGCAAGCCATGGGCCCCAAGCAATTTATCAGCGTGGTGCTCAAGCGATACGACTGGGGGCTGCCGGCCGCGCGGGTGAAAGGTGACACGGCCACCATGGACACCTTGGTGGAATCCATTCTGGAACGCAAGGAAGGCGCCGTTGAGATGCGCGCCTGGGAGGGCGAGCCCCGAGTCACGGCCCACATCGCCGACTTGTATGCCTATCTGTCGGCTCGCGCCGATGGGCGCCAGGGTGAAGGCCGCCCGAACCCCTGAGCCTCAGCCCATCTGACGCCAGGTCTCGATGCAATGCTCGGCCAAGGCGGTCACCCAGTCCGAGCCTTCGGGATCAAACGCGATCCCGAAACGGGGGCTGATCACGAATCCGGCCCGGGCAAAGGCCTCGGGATCGCGTTCGCGCACAAAGCGCATCAGCCCCCTGAACGGCACGTCCTCCTGGCCGAAATAAAGAACAGGGGCACGCTTGGTGATTTCCTCCAGGCGGCCACTGTCCTGAAACCGGTAGATCTCGCCACCGTAGTCCAGTTCGTTCAAGCCCACGCCATTGCGCGCAGTGTGCTCAGGGGCCCCTTTGAGGTGGATGATGTCTGCAGCTGAACTGCTGAAGGACACCCCATCGACTTGAACGAAAGGGTACAGTTTCATGCACCGCTCGAAGAAGCACCCCCGGCGCCAACCCGCTGCACCCAAGCATCAAACGCGGTGATGAACTTCGACAAGAACTCGCGGGTGTGGTCGCTGGCGAGTTGTCCTGCATCATCAAACGATTTGTTGATGCTGCCCAGATAAGCCTCGGGCTGCTGCAGCATCAAGACATTCAAGAACACCAGCGACTGTCGCAGGTGATGGTTGGCGCCAAAGCCACCGATCTGCCCCGGCGAGGCACTGATCACCGCCCCCGGCTTGCCCGACCAGACACTGTGCCCATAGGGACGCGAGCCCACATCCAGCGCGTTCTTGAGCGCAGCCGGCACCGAGCGGTTGTACTCCGGCGTGATGAAGAGCACCGCATCCGACGCCCTGATCTCGTCTCTGAAGCGGCTCCAGGCAGCGGGCGGACTGGCGTCCAGGTCTTCGTTGTAAAAGGGCAGATCCGCGATCTCGACCACACTCAACTGCAACGAGGCGGGAGCCAGTTTCTGCAATGCCAGCGCGATCTTGCGGTTCCAGGATTCCTTGCGCAAACTGCCAACCACCACCGCCACCTTGTGAGACTGAGACATGGACATGCTCCTTGTGAATCGTGAGGCACGGCACCCTTAAGATGGCACCCGCGTGGATTCCATCTTAAGAGGAATTGCTCATGCGCCGCATGCTCCATTTGATGCCCCTGCTCATGGCTGCCCTTTTGGCCTTGGCCGCGCAGGCTGCAAGCCAAAGTTGATCGTTACGCCGTTCTGCCCCCGAGCAATCGGCGCAGTCTGCGTGGCAGATCTCGGTGCAAGGGCGGCTGCTGTGGGTCCACAGTCAGCCAAAACCATGCGAGGGCAGTCGTTGGACTGAATCAAGAAAGCAAACGGTCAATATTTGTTTCCTTGAACTACTGCATCACCCTTCAGCCGAAGTCACATTGCAGATCAACAGCTTGCGAGTTTTTTGGTGCGGACTATTTATTTGCGGATAAGTTCTAATTCAGTACCGCACTATGGCCAATCGGGCTTCAATCGGGGTTTGGCCCTTCGAGTGAATTTTCCAGGACGTTGCCAGTCTTGGCGTCGACACCCACTTCCTGTGTGGCCTTGCCGTGGCGAATGTCAAATGAATATCGCAGGCCACTGCCACCCTTTTCGCGCTCCAGCTCTTCATCGACGATCTTGCCCGGGTGGGCCTTCAGTGCAATGGCCCGCGCCTGGATTAAGGTGACTTTGGCGTCCTTCGCAAATTCCTCTCCGGTATAGGCCAGCGCGGGGCTTGCCGCCGCGGCCAACAAAATGCCGAGCAAGATGGCGGTGGATGATTTTGATGCTGTCATGATGGGTTTTCCTATCAAGTGGTTGAACGTCGGGTTGGCAAGTTTGTGCAACCCGTGGCAATCACTTTCTGGGACCAGAATTAGGCCATCCTTAGCATGCCAAGGAATGTTTGCTCAATCTCGCCGCACATAATTGAGTTGATGCCAAGAGCGAAGGGTGCACCTAAGTCAGGCCTAAGTTTGGAAAACTAGGCTTAATATTCATGCATCTTTCCGGTCCACGTTGCGCATGTCCTTTGTTACACCATCGATTTCGAAAGCCTTGACTGTGCGATCAAGGGCTAGGCCCTTTGTGGCATTTGTCCTGATTCAGTTGGCCGGTTGCGCGAGCTATCAGGCCCAACCTTTGCCGCAAACTCCGACAGCGCAGGTGGCTCTGAAGCACCTGACGATCGACGTATCCAGCTTGCCGCGCGGGCCGCTACGTCGTCATCGATTCGATCCGTCAGATGGGCTCGATGAGGACGAAGTTGCCATGTTGGCCGTGGCCAACAACCCGGACCTGCGGCTGGCTCGAGCAGACTTGGGCGTCGTCCATGCGCAGGCTTATGCGGCCGACCTGCTGCCCGACCCACAACTCAACTTGACGAGAGATTTTGCCGCCCCGGCAGTGCCCGGCACGGTGTCTGCATTCAGCTTGGCACCCAGCGTTGACCTCGCTGCCCTGATCGCCCACCCTGCCGTGCAAGACGCGGCCCGCTCAGAAGCGCGGCGCGCCAATCTGACCTTGCTGTGGCAAGAAGAACAAACCATTACTCAGGCGCGGCTACTGTTCACTCGCGCCATCTTCCAGTCTCGGCAGGTCCATCTGCTGGACCAAACCCGGGCGGTGCTGGATGCCCGCAACCAGCGGGCCCAGGCGGCTTTGGCGCGCGGTGACCTGACACAAGATGTTTACGCTCCTTTGAGGGCGGCACTCGAGGACACCGAGAAGCAACGCAACGACCTCGAACGCCAGTCCAACCAGATGCGGCATGAATTGAACGCATTACTGGGCCTGGCGCCAGCCATCAACGTTCCTCTGATTGCCGGCCCCGCCTCTGCACCGCTGAATCAGCCGGCGCTCGATGCGGCGTTGCGTGATCTGCCACGACGACGCGCTGATCTGCTGGCGTTCGCCGCAGGCTACGCATCACAAGAAGCGCGACTGCATCAGGCAGTGCTGGCGCAATTTCCCATTCTCAATCTGGGCCTTTCGCGTGCCCGCGATACCGCCGGGCTCTACACGAGCGGGTTTGCGGTTGGTTTTACCTTGCCGCTGTTCAATCGCAATCGCGGCAACATCGCCATCGAACAGGCTACCCGCGAACGCATGCGCATCGAATACCAAAACCGGCTCGACCAGGCCCGCTCAGAGATTGATCGGCTCGAGCAAGATCTCACACTGGCCCAGGCGCAATCCGAACGCCTGAGCACCAGCCTGACTGGTCTGGAGGCCGTGGATGCGCAAGCCTCGACAGCTCTGCATGGCGGGCTTATCGACGTTCTGGCCAGCAGCAGCGTGCATCTGGCACTGCTAGCCAAGCGCGCCGAATGGCTGAGTCTGCAAGAAACCATCGCCGAGCAGCGCATCGCGCTGGCCGCCCTGTTGGGCACCGACCCCGAACTACTGCAAGGACAGCAATGAGCGATGCCTTCTCCACCAAGGCTGCGCGCCACGTATCGTACCCATTTAAGCGGGTGGTATACATGTTGACAATCGGTCTGTTGCTCGGCGGAGTGCTGCCGAGCGCCGTCGCAGCAGAACCTGAACCCAGTGTGTTGGTGCAGACCCAGCTGCCGCAACAGCGCACGCTGGCTCAGCGGGTCATGGCATATGGCACAGCGCAGGCCCCACAGGGAGCCGCGAAGTCGATTAACTCAGCGCGTCCGATGATGGTCGAGCGGCTGCTGGTAGCCGTCGGGCAGCAGGTTGCAAAGGGCGCGGTACTAGCCGAGCTGGTGGCCGATCCACAAAGCGTCGCGGCCTACCGGCAGGCGCAATCAGCACTGGCGCTGGCGCGCGGCGAAGTGGAGCGCACCCAGCACCTGCTGGCGGTTCAGCTGGCGACACAATCGCAGTTGGCGACGGCGCAGAAAAACCTGGCCGATGCCCAGGCTGCCCTGGATGCCCAGAGGGCTTTAGGCGGCGGCGCGACACGCGAGACGCTTCAGGCGCCGTTCGATGCCGTGGTAACCGCCATCAGCGCCGTACCCGGTGATCGGATCGCAGCCGGTGCCAGCCTGCTGCAAGTCTCACGTAAGCAAGGCCTGCAGATGGTCGTGGGTGTGGAACCTGCCGATGCCCACATGGTGCACACGGGCGACGCCACGCGCGTAACGCTACTAGACGGCAGTGCGACCTCGGTCGAGGGCGTCGTGAGTGAGGTGCGCGCTGGCGTCTACACGCCAGCGGGGCTGGTCGATCTCGTCATCCGCACGGCTGGGCCGGTCAATTGGCCAATCGGTGCGCGCGTGGCCGCTGACATCGGCGTGCGCAAGTTGAGCAGTTGGGCCGTCCCGCGCAATGCCGTGCTCTTTGACGCAAAGGGCGCCTACCTGTTTCAAGTACATGCAGGCCGTGCACGTCGAGTCGAGGTTCAACCTGGCATCGAAGTCGACGGATGGGTAGGGATCAATGCCAAGCTGGCCGCTAACGAGCCCGTGGTCGTGCTGGGTAACTATGAGCTGGCAGACAACATGCTCGTGCGCGTGAGCAAGCCATGAACCAGCCCGCACAAGTGCAAGAAACCAATTGGGTTCAGGCGCACCGTCGCTCGATCCTGTGCCTGCTGGTGATGCTGGCGATGGGCGGCCTGATTGCCGCCTTCAATTTGCCGGTGACCTTGTTCCCAAATGTCGAATTTCCGCGTGTCGTCGTCACGCTCGACGCCGGCGACCGGCCTGCAGAGCAGATGGCCGCGCTGGTCACCGCGCCAGTTGAAGAAGCCGTGCACCGCGTGCCGGGTATTGTTTCGGTGCGTTCGACTACCAGCCGTGGCGGAGCCGAGGTATCCATCAACTTCGACTGGAGCACCGACATCGCCAGCGCGGCATTGCAGGTCAGCGCCGCGCTCGGGCAGATATTGCCGTCGCTGCCTGCCGGCACGCAAGTTGCCACGCGGCGGATGGATCTGACGGTCTTTCCGATCATCGCCTACAGCCTGACCTCGCATGCGCAGTCGCCTTCGCAACTGCGCGAACTGGCTCAATATCAGCTGCGTCCGCTGTTGTCGAGCGTGCCCGGCGTCGCGCGGGTCACGGTGCAAGGCGGTGAAGTCGAAGAGTGGCAGGTGACCGTTGATCCTGCGCTGCTGCAGGCCAGGGGCTTGGCGCTGAGCGACGTGACCCAGGCGCTGTCGGCGGCCAACACCCTGGGCGCCATCGGACGCATCGAAGACCGCTACAGACTCTATCTGGTGATATCCGACAACCCGCTCGTGCACCTTGATGAGTTGCGGTCTCTGGTTGTGCGCACCACGCCCAGCGGCGTCGTGCGTCTGGGCGACGTGAGTCGCATTGAACGAGGCGTCATGCCACAGTGGCAGCGCGTCAACGCCGATGGGCAACCCGCCGTTCTGTTGTCGATCTACCAGCAACCCGGCAGCAACAGCGTACAGATTGCCGCCGACATCGGCAAGGCACTGGCCGAACATGCCGCACAGTTGCCGCCTGGCGTGAAGCTGGCCAACTGGTATGACCAGAGTCGTCTGGTGGTCAGTTCGGCAGCATCCGTGCGCGATGCCATCCTGATTGGGATCGGGCTGGCAGGCATGGTGCTGTATGCATTCTTGCGCAACGTGAAGATCACCCTAATTGCGGTGCTGGTGGTGCCGGCCGTGCTCGCAACCACGGTGGTGGTGCTGCAGGTGATGCACATGAGTTTCAACATCATGACGCTGGGCGGCATGGCCGCAGCGGTTGGGCTCATCATCGATGACGCGATTGTGATGACCGAACACATTGTGCGGCGCTTGCGCGGCAGCGCCGCGGCGACTAGCAAGCATGAGTCCGTGATGCGTGCGGCCCTCGAGTTCGCCAAGCCCCTGGCCGGTTCGTCCGCTGCCACACTGGTCATCTTCGTGCCGCTGGCCTTCCTGACCGGAGTGACTGGCGCCTTCTTCAAGGCTTTGTCGCTCACGATGGCCGCCGGCCTGGCGATCTCATTTGTGGTGACCTGGCTGGCGGTGCCGATCCTGGCCGAGCACTTCTTGAGCGAGCGCGACGCCGAGCACGACGAAGTGGGGCCTCTCACCGCCTGGGTTCATGCGCGCTATACAGCGCTGATGCAGGTTTTGCTGGTGCACCCTTGGTGGATCTTGGTTGGACTGCTGCCGCTGCTGGCGGGCGGGCTGCTGGCTTACAACCAGGTCGGCTCGGGCTTCATGCCATCGCTCGACGAGGGTGGATTCATCCTCGACTACCGAAGCGCGCCGGGCACCGCCCTCAGTGAGACCAATCGCTTGGTGCAGCAGGTCGAGGCCATCGTGCGTGCCACCCCCGAGGTGCAGACCTATTCGCGGCGTACTGGGACGCAATTGGGCGGCGGACTCACCGAAGCCAACGAAGGCGACATGTTCATCCGGCTCAAAGGACTGCCGCGGCGCCCCATCGACGAGGTGATGGATGACATCCGCACCCGGGTCAAAGCGCAGGTGCCGGGTTTGAGCATCGAGATGGGTCAGTTGATGGAGGATGTGATCGGCGATTTGACAGCGGTACCACAGCCCGTCGAGGTCAAAATCTATACCGATGATCCGGCGCAGCTGCAACTAGTGGCGGGACGCATCGCCCAAGCTATTGGCAGGATTCCCGGTGTGGTGGATGTGCGCGATGGCATCAATCCGGCAGGCGATGCGCTGGACATCCAGCTCGATCGCACGCGCCTGGCGCTTGAAGGCATGGATGCCGACAGCGTCACGCGCACCCTGTCGGACGCCATCGGCGGCAATGTGGCCACCCAGGTGTTGCGCGGCCCGCAGATCATCGGTATTCGCGCCTGGGTTGAGGCGAAACAACGAGCCACGCCTGAAGAACTGGGACAACTCATGCTGCGTGCGCCCGACGGGCACTTGTTTCCGCTACGGCGCGTGGCCACCATCAAACCCATCACCGGTCAGCCGCAGATCACCCGCGAAAATCTCAAGCGCATGGTCGCTGTGACAGCACGCATCAGCGGACGTTCCCTAGGTGCCGTGGTAGCCGACGTCAAAGGTGCGCTGGCAAAACCGGGACTGGTTCCCAAGGGGGTCTACACGTCACTGGGTGGCTTGTATGAACAACAGCAGATTGCCTTCAGGGGCTTGATCACGGTGTTTGTCGCGGCCATCGCGCTGGTGTTTTTGCTGCTGGTGTTCCTGTATGAGCGATTCAGCATCGCTGTGGCGATTCTGGGCATGCCCTTGCTGGCGGTCAGTGGCGTATTCCTTGGTCTATGGGCAACCGGCATCGAGCTGAATATCTCGGCTATGATGGGACTGACGATGATCGTCGGCATCGTGACCGAAGTTGCGATCTTCTACTTCAGCGAACATCAGGACCTGATCGCCCAAGGCACCCACCCACAAGAGGCTTTGATTGCGGCCGGACGTAACCGGATGCGTCCGATCGCCATGACCACGCTGGCGGCAATCCTGACGCTGTTGCCCTTGGCGTTTGCCCTGGGCCAGGGTTCGGCGATGCAGCAACCGCTGGCCGTGGCAATCATCGCAGGTCTGGTGGTTCAATTGCCTTTGGTGCTGGTGGTCATGCCGCTTATGTTTGACTTGATGCATGGGCACCCATGGAACCAACGCCGCAAGTCGGAGTAAACCTAAAAATTTATCCGTATATGTTGATCTTCTCGGGCACGTGCCGGAAAGCGACGAAACTGAGCTTGAGCTTTTCGTAGCGCACGAGTAGTTTGCCTTCCTCTTTGTCGTGCCTTCTGGTCACAATTCCGCCCATGAGAATCGTTCACATCCTGCACAGTCACGGTTACGGAGGGGCCGAAAGCCACGTTCTGATTCAGATCGAAGGTCAACGCCAACGGGGCCATGACGTCCTCTTCGTGGGCCCGCTCGATTCATGGCTGGGCGAACAATGCCAGCAGCGTCAGATCCCCGCCACTCACCTGCGGATGACCGGTCTGTTTGACTTGCCTTCTCATTGGCGCTTGCGTCGACTGGTGCGCTCTTGGGCTCCGGACATTGTCCACGGCCATTTGGTCCGAGCCTCGTATTACGCTGGCTGGGCGGCCGGCAGCGGCCGAAGCAAGCCTGCCGCCATCAGCACGGCCCACACGACCAATGCCCTGCGTCACATGGAACGCTGCCGTCACATCATTGCCGATTCTGGGGCCATTCGCCAGAATTTGCTGACCGCCGGTTACCCGGAAGATCAGGTATCGGTCATTTTTACGGGGGTTCCACGTGCACCGGCTTTTGACCGCGAAGAGATCCGTGCAGAACTGGGTCTCACGCCACGCGACATCGTGGTCGGACACGCGGGGCGCTTCATCCGCGACAAAGGGCAAGACCTGCTGGTGCAGACCATGTCCATGGTCCAGCATCCCCATGTGAAATTGCTGCTCATCGGCGACCCTCAAACCGAATTTGGCCGCCATGTTCAAAGTCTGCCTCAGGATCGCAACCGCTTGACTTACCTCGGGTACCGCTCTGATGTGCCTCGATTGCTGCGGGCCCTCGATATCTACATCCAGCCCTCGCGACGCGAAGGCTTGCCCTTGGCGATTTCCGAAGCGTTTGACGCCGAGTTGCCGGTCATTGCCACCACCGTGGGCGGCATGCCGGAGATCGTCCAGCACAACCGAACCGGTCTGCTGACCCCGCCCGAATGCCCCGAGGCACTCGCTACAGCCATCGATTCCCTGGCCCGGGATCGTGACCAGGCGCGCGCATTAGCGCTAAGTGGCAAGCGCCTGTTTGAAGAACGCCTCAACGACCAGGTGATGGTTGATGCCACCTTGGCGCTTTATGACCGCGTCCTCGGCCAGCTCGCGCACGCCCGAGGCAGAACCGCTTCCAGTTGAGCAAGCCGGTATGGGCAATGTGATCCTGAACCCGACGATGTCGTTGGGGCTAGGTGCCGAAATCAGCCCTGCAGGATGAAACCAGTCGCCCCGGGCTGCAGGAAATCCGCGCTACGTCCAGCAAGACCCGGTCAGGGTGTACGCCGCTGAGGAAAACGCAACAATCCGTGACGACCGTATCAGCTCAGATTTACACAATGTGCTGTTCACATCAGGGAACCGAATCGGCTCCAACCTGCTCACATACAAGCCCGTTTTGGGTTTCATGGGGGGCACCAAACGCGAGATCTATCTGAGCTATGGCGTGGCCTACAACGACAGCCCCGACACGGTTCTGACCCTTCGCACTTACGGCTACAACAACCTCAATCGAGGCTCCAGTGCGATGTCCCCCTTTGGCTTCAAGGATGGCCTGAGTGTGACGTGCGAGAGGAGTTTCTGAGGTCTTTATCGACCTGATCACCGATGACCATCTCTGTCCTCGCCTGCCTCTTCCTGGTCCTGATCTCCACCGTCCTGCACTACGAAGTCTTGCGAGGCTTGCACGGGGGACTGCCCGGCTTGTGCATCCCCCATCGGGCGAAGTTGCTGGTCGTGATGTTCGCGACCTTCCTGACACATGCAACCCAGATGGCGTTGTACGGCGGAGCCTTCTATTCCCTGGTGCGGTGGCTCGGCGCAGGCACGCTCGATGGTTCGGCGGGCTTTTCGCTGTCGACGTGCATGTACTTTTCGGCGGAGACCTACACCTCACTGGGGTTTGGCGACCTCACCCCCGTCGGGCCGGTGCGCCTGCTGGCGGGGGTCGAGGCACTCAACGGCCTGCTGTTGATTGGCTGGTCGGCCTCGTTCATCCACATCGCGATGCAGCGATTCTGGACCCCAAGCGCCTCGGTCAGCGCCACCCGATGACGTTGACCGCATCCCCCGATCGGCCCATCAGTGCGCGTGATCCATTGGCATGGACGCTGCGGGCTTGGGGGCCAGCGGCGTGAAGCGCGCCTGTTGCACGTCCTGCCCGGCCAGCTTGATGCTCACCACCGCCTTGATGCCCGGCAGGGAGGCGTAGTGCGCCGTGGCCTTGAGGCGATTGTCGCCATCTGGCTGCAATGGGGCACTCACCTTGGTTTTGCCCATCAACAAGGTCACGGTGCCCGTGGCCCCCTGCGTAGAGGCCGGCGTCCCCGCATGGTCGGTCACGTACACCATCACGGGGTTGTCCTTGGCCTGGGCGCTGTCCTTCACCAGTACCAATTCAAGATGCTGGGGCCCGGCCATGCGCAATTGCCCGCCATGCGGTGCTGTCAGCGTATCCAGGTAGGCGTCGTCATGGGCCAGCGCCGGTGCCGACGCGGCACAGGCAGCCACCACAGCCATTGAGGCCCACAAGCCATTCCATCGTTTCATGAAAATCTCCTTCAGAGAGTTGCCATCAGAATGACTGCTCACCGTGTTCTTGAAGCAGGCGCTCCAAGGGGGCACGGCCCCACAGCCAGAACATGAGCGGGGTCAGCACGGTATCCAACAGGGTCGAGCTGACCAAGCCACCAAAAATCACCACCGCCACCGGGTGCAGGATTTCCTTGCCCGGCGCAGCGGCAGACCACAGCAAGGGCACCAAGGCAAACGCCGCCACCAGCGCGGTCATCAACACCGGTGTCAGGCGCTCCAGCGAACCCCGCACGATCATCGCGGTGCCAAAGGTTTCCCCCTCGTGGGCACACAGGTTGATGTAATGGCTGATCTTGAGGATGCCGTTACGCGTCGCGATGCCGGTGAGCGTGATGAACCCGACCAGGGCGGCGACCGACAAGGGCTGGCCTGACAGCCACAAAGCCACCACACTGCCCACCAGGGCCAAAGGGATGTTGCCCATGATGATCGTCGTGAACACGATCGAGCGGTAACGGCTGTACAGCACCATGAAGATCAGCAGCAAGGAGACCCCCGCCAGCACACTCATCAGGCGGGTGGCCTGCTCCTGCGCCTGAAACTGCCCTTCCAGCGAAGTGAAGTAGCCCTGCGGCAAAGGTGTCTTGTGCAGCTCGGATCGGATGCCCGCAATCACCTGTGCCATGTCACGGCCATCGGTGTTGGCCGACACCACGATGCGCCGGCGGGCGTTTTCGCGCACGATCTGATTGGGCCCGTCGGCATCGTCCACGGTTGCCACCTGGCTCAAAGGCACACGCCCGGTGGGCGTCTCCACCAGCAGATGCTGCAAGCGCTCGAGCCCCCGGTCGGCGTCGGGCAGCCTCACCACCAGGTCAAAGCGTCTATTGCCATCGATGATCTGGGTGACCTTCTCGCCTTCGATTTCTTCTTGCAGGCTGCGCAGCAGGGCACCAGGCGCCACACCGAGGCGAGCCGCTGCGTCGTAATCGATGCGGATCTTGATCTGCGGGATCAGCACCTGCTTTTCGATCTGCAGGTCGGTCACCCCCGGCACGTGCGACAAGCGGCCTTGCAGATCGCCAGCCAGGCCACGCAGGGTGTCGAGGTCATCGCCATAGATCTTGAGGGCGATTTGGGCCCGCACCCCTGACAAAATGTGATCCAGTCGATGCGAAATCGGCTGCCCCACATTGACCCACGCTGGCAAGACGGCCAACCGCGAGCGCAGATCCGCCACGATCGCCTCACGTGAGCGATCCGATGGCTTGAGGTCGACATCGAGCTCGGAGGAGTGCACCCCTTCGGCATGTTCATCGAGTTCGGCCCGGCCCGTTCGCCGCCCCACCTGGGTGACCTCAGGCACCGACGCGATGATCTGCTCGGCCATGGTCCCGATGCGGTTGGATTCCTCCAAAGAGGTGCCGGGATTGAGCATCAGGCTGATGGTCAAGGTGCCCTCGTTGAAGGGCGGCAGGAAGGATCGTGGCAGCCACCACAGCGAAGCCGCAGCCACCGCCACCATCAACACCGCACCGCCCAGCAACCACCTGGCCCGAGAGAAAGACCATTGCAGCAAGCGCGTATCGAGCTGCTTGAGCCACCGCACCAAAGGCGAATCACCATGCTGCAACGATGGCAATTGGGGCAAGAGGTAATACGCCAGCACAGGGGTCACGGTGATCGACACGATCATGCTGGCCAGAATCGACACGATGTAGGCCCAGCCCAGTGGCGTGAACAGCCGCCCCTCAATGCCTGGCAGCACGAACAAGGGCACGAACACCAGCACAATGATGACGGTGGCATACACGATGGCCGAACGCACTTCCAACGTGGCCTTGGCAATCACTTCCATCACCGGCTGTGGCGTCGCTGACTGCCGGTTGAGCTGCAAGCGGCGCAGCACGTTTTCCACGCCCACCACGGCATCGTCGACCAACTCGCCAATGGCAATGGCCAGCCCACCCAAAGTCATGGTGTTGATGCTCATGCCCAGGTAGTGAAACACCAGCGCCGTCACCAACAAGGACAAGGGAATGGCGGTCAGGGAGATCAACGTGGTGCGCACATTCAGCAGAAACAGGAACAACACCACCGCCACCAGGATGGCCCCATCGCGCAAGGCCTCTTCCACGTTCGACACCGAGCGCTCGATGAAGTCCGCTTGCTTGAACAAGAAGCGTGGCGCCTCGACCCCGGCGGGCCGGTTGCGAGTCAGCTCGGCCATGGCCTGCTCTACCTCACGGGTCACCTTGACGCTGTCGGCGTCGGGTTGTTTCTGAACCGACAGGATCACGGCAGGGTGGGCGTTGTAGCTCGCATCCCCGCGCTTGGTGGCCGGCGCCTCCAGCACCGAAGCCACCTGCTTGAGCAGGATGGGCTGCCCGGCCTTCACCGCCACCACCAGGTTTTGCAGATCCACCAAGCGTGCTGTGCGGCCAATTTGCCGAATCAGATACTCGCGCCCGTTGTCCTGCAAGAAGCCGCCGCTGGTGTTGGATCCAAAGTCTTTCAACGCGGCCTGAATGACCTCGCGATCCAGCCCCAAGGCCTGCAGCTGGTCGGGCTTGATCTCGACCCGATACTGGCGGACCTCGCCGCCAATCGGGATCACCTGGGCCACGCCAGGGATAGTGAGCAGACGAGGGCGGATCACCCAATCGGCATACTCGCGCACCTGCATGGGCGATGCCTTCTGTGGATCGGCGGGCAAGGCAATCAACAGGATCTCGCCCATGATGGAGGAGATGGGCCCCAGTTGCGGCACCACCCCTGGGGGCAGTTGCTCGCGGACCAGATTGAGTCGCTCACTGACCTGCTGACGGTTGCGATAGAGGTCGGTGCCCCAATCAAACTCGACCTGCGTGACCGACAGGCCCACACCCGACACCGATCGCACCCGGCTCACACCCGGCATCCCGTTCAAGCTCGATTCCAGCGGCACGCTCACCAGCTGCTCGACCTCCTCAGGCGCCATGCCACCAGCTTCGGTCATCAGGGTCACCGTGGGCTTGTTCAAGTCCGGAAAGACATCCACCGGCATCTGGCGCACGGTCCACAAACCGTAAAACACCAGCAACAGTGCCACGCCCAGCACAATCAGGCGCTGCTTCAAGCTCGCATGGATGAGATGATCAAACACGGCTCACCTCAGCGGATTTGCGTCAGCAAGCTGGCTCCGCGTGACACCACGCGATCGCCCTCGTGCAGACCAGACGTCACCACCACCTGCGTGGCATCCAGGGGTTCGAACCGAATCACTTGAGGACGGAAGCGCTCAGCGTCGGCATGCACCCACACCATGGCCTCACCGGAAGCTGTCTTGCCCAACGCCTCACGCGGCAATGCCCAGCCCTGGACGGATTCGGCCGTCGTGGCGGTCACCTTCACGCTTTGGCCCACGGCCAGGGGCACAGCGGGTGAGATCACCTTGAATCGCACCGGCATGGCCTGTTCACGCAACTGCGCGCCCGTGCCTTGCCATTGCAACTGCACCACGCCACCCGGCACTGCCGCACTGGCCCGCGACAAGCTGCCAGCCCATCGCGTGTCGTACAACAAGGCCTCGATGACCAATCGCGCTGGATCGACTACTTCGAACAAGGTGTCCTTGCTGTCGACCACCTGCCCTAACTCGACTGAAGAAGCCACCACGACGCCGTCTACCGGGGCCCGCAAGGCCTCGGGCGCACGCAAACCATCGCTCAAAGCTGCACGCCGCTGGCGCAAGGCGTCTCGTTCCACTCGCGCCGATTCGATGTCCTTGCGCGCAATGGCGCCTTCGAGCTGTTCGTAACGCTGCACCCGCGCGTTGGCCAGGGCCAGCTGCGCATCGATGTCGGCCAAAGCGGACTGCTGGTTGCCACGATCCAGATTCGTCACGCTCGGCTGCAAATAGGCCAGGATCTGTCCTTTCTTGACGCGCTGCCCCAGCGCCGGCAAACCCTGCGGGCCCGCTTCGATGCGCCCCGCCTGACTGGCCTGCACTCGCCCACCGGCATTCGGGTCAGGGACCACTCGGCCATTCAGTTCAATCGACCGGGGGTGCGCTTGTTTCTGAGGCCTGACGGTGCGAATCTGCAGGCGATGCTGTACCGGCTTGGGCACCCACAGGCTGCCGTCAGCCAGACGTGTCGGACGCGAATCACCGCCCACTGACGGCATCGACACCGCAGCTTTGGACTCTGCTTCGTCATGCGGCTCGTCACCATGGGCCCATGCCACCGGGCTACCCACTCCGCACAGCCCCACCACAAAGGCGAAGGTGAGCCGTTGGCGTAGATTCTTGAAGCAATGCCTTGTCATGCCTGTGCCTCCTCGCGCGGCTGACGACGCATGCGCCCCCCCGCCACCAGGCCCACCACGATCACGCCCAATGCCGTCAGCTTGGCCCAGGTGGGGGTGCGATGCCACACGCCATTTGAAGTGCCGGAAGTGCCGCTGGCGGCCTGTGGCACCACCAAGGCCGCATCCAACAGATCGGCCCCGGCATCCGACTCGACCGTGATGGTCAAGGCATGACGCCCGGGATGGGCCAAGGCCCCAGCCGGCATCCCGTACACCCCCTCGCCTTGGGCCACGCCCTCCGCCTTGAAGCCGTCCGACTCGATCTCGATGTGCGCGCCCGACACGGGCTCGTTGCTGTCGGCTCGATCCAGATACACCGTCAACTCCGACGCGCCCAGCACCGCCACCAGCTCGAAATCATCTGACTGGGCCACGGCTCGCGGCTGAACGGGCTGCGACAACACGGGCGCTGGCGCCTCGTGATCGTGGTCTTCGCCCCCATGCGCCCACACCGGGGTCGCCACGACCAGGCCGCTCAGCCCCCACCCCCACAGTTGAACCTTCCACCTGTTCAAGGCAACACTCCTTGCGCCTGCAACAGGCGCGACACGGCCAACTCCAGGGCCACTTGCTGCTGTTTCACTGCCACGTCGGCTTCACGTTGTAGCGTCCGCGCTCGCAACAGCGAGGGCAAATCTGCTTCGCCCAGATCAAAGGCCCGCTGGGCCAGACGCCCGTTGTCCTCGCTCAGGCTTTGGCGCGTTTGGGCCAAGGCCAGTTGCTGCTGCGCCAACTGCCACGCCTGGTAGGCTTGGACGTACTCTTGCTGCACCTGACGTTGGATCAGGGCTTGCTCGGCTTCAGCCTGATTCAGTTCGGCCCGCACCTCGGCCCCGTCCTGGCGCGAGCGAGCGTCAGAGGCGAACGGCAACGTCACCTTCACCCCCACCGCCTGGTGATAGGGCTCGAAAGCATCCGCTCGCTCGTTGGTCAAGCGCAGGGCCACCTCCGGGGCATCCCGTCGGCTGGCTTGCACCACCGCCAAGCGGCTCTGTGCCCAGTTCACGGTGGCCTGTGCCTGCAGCAGCAAGGGGTGGCTTGGCCCATCCCATGTCGGTGAGGGGGAAGACGTCAGCAACTCGGGGGACAGCACGGCAGGGGCCACCTCAGCGGTCAAAGCACGGAACTGCGCTTCAGCTTCTTGCTTCGCCTGCTCCGCCGCGATCAGATCAGACTGAGCCGACAGCACCTCCACCTGTGCCAGGTTGGCATCCACCCGGGCCAGATCCCCTTTCTGGAACCGGGCCTGGACGGTGCTGGCCAACGCCCGCGCAGATTCCAGACGGCTGCGAGCCAGCGCTTGGCTCTCACGTGCCAGCGCCACCGCCCACCAGCGTTGCCGAAGCTGCCCGGCCAGTTGCCAGCGCAACGCGACCGCACGCGCGGCTGTCAGATCCAGACGGCGCTGGGCCTCATCCTGGCGGGCGGTGCGCTGCGCCGGCAGCCAGATGGGGGAACTGAGCTCCACCTCCCACTCTCGACGGCCTTGATTCTGATTCAAACGGTCATTGCGCTGGCTCACCGACACCGCACCGGGGCCCGGCGTCCATCCATGGGCCAGATCCTGGGCAGCCTGGGCTTGTTCCTCTCGCTGACGCAAAGCCGCGGCTTGGGGATCGTGTGCCCAAGCCGCCTCCAGGGCAGAGCCCAGCCCTCCCGGCGCGGCTGCGGCGCAGGGCCCCCAGGCGGCCAGCAACAGGGCACCCCAGCCAACCCACCGAGGCCAAACCAAACACAAGCGAACGAACGGGCTGGACAATGACATGGGTTCATCTTGCACCGCCATGCCCAACCGCAACCTGACCGGAACATGACAATTTCGTCATGTTCCGGTCATGCCCTAGCCAGCTTCCCACCTGTAAAGTGGGGACCGTTGACCACTCCACTCGCGCCGCTGTGCCATCCACATGAAGTTGCTCGTCGTCGAAGATGAAAGCAAAACCGGGGACTACCTGCGCCAAGGCTTGCAGGAAGCCGGCTTCGTGGTTGATCTGGCCCGAACCGGGCTGGACGGTCATCATCTGTCGCAAACCGAGGCCTATGACCTGATCCTGCTGGATGTGATGCTGCCGGACGTGGATGGCTGGCGCATCATCCAGTCCCTGCGTGAAGCCGGCAAGCAAACCCCAGTGCTGTTCCTGACCGCCCGCGACAGCATCGAAGACCGGGTCAAGGGGCTGGAACTGGGGGCCGACGACTACCTGGTCAAGCCCTTTGCCTTTGCCGAGCTGCTGGCGCGTGTGCGCACCTTGTTGCGCCGCGGCACCCAGCCCGTGCACGCCGATCGCCTGCAGGTAGCCGATTTGGTTCTGGACTTGAGCAAGCGTCGCGCCACGCGCGCGGGCGTGCGGGTCAACCTCACCGGCAAGGAATTCGCGCTGCTGGAGTTACTGGTGCGCCGACAAGGCGAAGTGCTGCCCCGCTCCCTGATCGCCTCCCAGGTGTGGGACATGAACTTCGACAGCGACACCAACGTCATCGACGTCGCCATCCGGCGCCTGCGTGCCAAGATCGATGACCCGCATGAGGTCAAACTGATCCACACCATCCGCGGCATGGGCTACAGCGTGGAGAACCCACTTGAAAGTTGAACCTCTGCCACGCCGGCCCATCTCGCTGACTTTGCGGCTGACCCTGTCGATTGCCGGCGTCATCATCCTGATTTTCTTGGGCCTGGGCTGGACCATCGAGCGCTCGCTGATGCGCCACTTTGCTCAGCAAGACGCCGAAGAGCTGGAGGTCGTGGCGCATTCGATTCAACATGTCATCAGCCACACGCCCACCCCGCTCACCCCAGCCCAATGGCAAAACCGCCTGAGCGCCGCCGTTCAGGGACACCACGGCATGTTCTACCGTGTGAGCGACGCCAGCGGGCAGGTGTTGTTTCAGATGGAAGGCCCCAACCTCGCGCAACAACAGGCGCAGCACCCCGCCACCGATCAAGTTCATGCCGATCACCTGATCGAATGGGCCGAAGGTGGAGAACACTACCGGGGTGCGGTGCTCAGCCTCCCGCCGTCTGGCACGATGTCCGGACCGTATGGCGTTGTGGTCGCCACCGTGATGAGCTTTCACGAGCACTTCCTGGGGGTCTACCGGCGAACCATCTGGGCCGCTACCTCGCTGGCCGCGGTGGTCGCCATCCTGGCCACCTGGCTGGCGGTCTACCGTGGTCACGCGCCGCTGCGCGACATGAGCCAACGCATCCGCGGCATCACGGCCAACCAACTGCACGTTCGACTCGACCCCCGAGAAGTACCGGTCGAACTTGAAGCCTTGACCGATTCCTTCAACACCATGCTGGAGCGGGTCGAACAAGATTTCCGCAAGCTCACCAACTTCTCAGCCGACATTGCCCATGAATTGCGCACCCCGGTGACCAACCTGATCACCCAGACGCAGGTGCTGCTGACCAAGCCACGCGATGCCAATGCCTACCGCGAAGCGCTGTATGCCGGCCTGGAAGAGTACGAACGCATGGCCAAAATGATCGGCGACATGCTCTACCTGGCCCAAACCGATCACCATTTGATCAAGCCCGAACGCAGTGCCGTCGATCTGCGCAAAGAGATTCAGGATCTGTTTGAGTACTTTGAACCGTGGGCCGAAGAGCGATCGGTGTCGCTGCGCTGTGAAGGGCCGGATCTGACAGTTCAGGGAGATCGCCTGATGTTGCGCCGCGCGTTCAGCAACCTGCTGAGCAATGCCATCCGGTACACCCCAGACGGTCAAACTGTGACGGTCAACCTGAGCGCTGCCGAAGAGCATTTGAGCGTCAGATTCAGCAACCCCGGCCCCACCATCCCTGAGGAACACCTGCCACACCTGTTCGATCGCTTCTACCGCGCAGACCCATCACGCCAGCGCAACGGGGACGGAGCTGGCTTGGGATTGGCGATCGTCAAGGCGATTGTCGAAGCCCATGGTGGGCATATCTATGCAACGTCGTGGGAAGAGATCACTGAGTTCGAAGTCATCCTGCCGCATCCGACAAGTTGAACGGTCCACCCAGCGTCTTGGATGTGCCCACTGGCTGGAGTGGGTCAGCCAATAGACCACGATGCTCAACGCTCGGCCTCCTTGCGCAGCAGTCGATCGACCCGCGCCTGGGCCCGGTTCTTGACCAGGAAACGCTCGAAGGCAGAAAAATCGCGCATCAACTGCTGTCCTTTCACAGAACAGCTCGACAGCCGATTTTGTTGTTCGGTTTTGCTCAGCGTGGTCCAGCGCTTTTCGGCGGCCTTGAGCATCTGGTCAGCCTCAGGGTTACGCAGGCCCTTTTTGTAAGCCTGAGCCACGAAGGCAAATCCCAACTCGGTGTCGGCCAGGATGGCGCGATCGCGGGCATCAGAGCGGGGTTGTGCTTGGCGCTCGACGACCCTCGCCTCAAACGCAGCTGCACAGTCAGACGCCTCAACGAAAAAGGGCGGAGGTGCCGGCGGCGCTGGCGGAGTTTCAGCCAGCGCCGTCGCAGACCATATCGTGGCCATGAAAGCAGTCAGCAAAACAATGCGCATGGGATGATGGTACTACCCCACGCGCCTTTTTGCTTACCCGGATCAATGCATCCAGTCGTCTTCGTCACGACGGCCGTGACCCTCTGCAAACAAGTCTGACATCACTTGCGTGTTTTTGTCACAAGCGTGATTCAGGCAGGGCAGATTGAAACCCGACTCCAGGCTGCGCAGCAGCGAGAAGTGGTCGTAGCTGGCCGCACTGCTGACTTTGTGGGCGCCGTAGTTGGTGTCCACAATCGTCATCACCTGGTTGTTGTTGGGCAACGTGCTGTAATCGTTTTCATCCCAGACCACCACGATGGCATTGCGGCCCTTGTGCCAAGCGGGCGAATGCTTGATCGAAGACACGATTTCCTTCACGGTATTGTCACCGCGCTGAATCAAGGCCGGGTTCAAGCCTGCTTGCGATCCATCGCTTTTGGGGTCGTAGTTGCAGAATGCACCCGCATTGCCACGGCCGTGCTGGTCATTGCATTGGTTCGGGGCGATGAACGACAGCGAGGGCACATGACCCGTGGCCAGATCGGCATACAGACCCTTGGGGCCATTGAAGCCGACCATGTTGCGCATGCTGTTGGCCGGATCCATGCCTTCTTGCACGCTGGCGAAATACGCAAACGGGTTGTGCTTGGCCGCGTACAAAGCCACCACATTGGCTTGCGACAGCGGCGGGTTCAGCGTGGGCTTGATCTGGCTGAAATCGGTGTGGTTGGTGAAATGGCCATCGCTGTAGTCAACGCCATCAGCGCCTTGGGCAGGCAGGTCTTCCTGATAGCTCTTCCAGCTCAGGCCAGCGCGCACCAATTGATCGGCAATCGTGATCCCAACGGTGTGAGGATCGGCCGGCACCGAGCGCACGCCATCGATGTTGGCCTCACCGGGGGCACCCTGCACTTCGTTCACGGTGTCGATGGCGGGGGTGGTCGCGTCTGAGCCCATGCCAGCGATCGGGCAGATCTTGCCACTGGGGGGGTTATCGGTGTTGGCCACACCGGAAACCAGGTTCGAGGAACAAGCCGTGTTGTGCCAGTCAGGTGCGTTGTCGCTTTGCACGCCGAAGTTGGAGCCACCCACGATTTCCAGATAGTTGGTCAGGCTGGGATGGCCGACAGCAAAGTAATGCGTGGCCAGATTGGCTGACTTGGCATAGTGGTTGATGAAGGGGGCGTTCGGGTTGTTCAGCAATTGGCTGTAGCCATGGTTTTCCATGACCACCACGAACACGTGATCCAGGTGAGGAACGCCGTGGGGCACGGCGCCTTCAGCTGCGTGAACTTGAAGCGAGGTCATGCCGGCGACCAAGGCTGCTGCCGACAAAAGAGTGTGTTTGAACTTCATGGGATTCCTGCCTCCAAAAAAACATAGGGGGGAACAAAGCAGGGACGTTCCTGCAGCCGTCGACTCTAGAAACCGCACAAGTCGGATTCATGACGCACCGCTTGTGCGCCAACTGCTTTGTATTTCTTTACATTCCAAGGCCTTGCGCTTGATCGGCTAGAGTGGTGTGTCGTTCCTGTTTTTGTCTCTCGCCCGCACCCAACCATGTCCAGACTGACCGCCGAATGGCAACGCCTGTTTCAACTGAGCCCCGACAACGCGGCTTTGATGAGCCCAGAGGGACACGGTCGAGCCTTGGTCATCGAGTTCACGGGGCCGGATGCCTGGCCCGCCTGCTCGGCCATCTGGGACCGCGCCCAGACAGAGTTCGGCTGGCCTGCGCCGGCCATCGCGGTCAACGGGCGCAATGGCTATCAGCTTTGGATGTCGCTGAAACGGCCAACGCCCGCGGCGCTTGCCCACGCCTGGGTGCGGCGGCTCGCAGCGCTGGCCCAAGGTCTGATCGAGGCCCGCTGCATTCAGATCCACCCCTCGTCGCCCGAACCCACCGCGCACGTGCCAGATTGGATCCAGGCCATCCCCCGGCAACAAGGCGAACAGGATCAGTGGTCGGCTTTTGTGACCCGTGACCTGACTCCGGTATTCGAAGACAGCCCCTGGCTCGACATCCCGCCCAGCCCCGACGGCCAGGCCGACTTGCTGGCGGCGCTGCAGAGCATCGACACCCTCGCCGTGCCCGAGGCAGACGAGGCTCCGGTGTTCAAGCCAGACCAGCAGCCCTCGCCTCGGCAGTTCCTGCTTCAGGTCATGCACGATCCATCGGCCCCGCTGGCCTTGCGAATCGAAGCGGCCAAAGCACTCTTGCCCTATTCGCCCTGAGGTCAAGTTAGGGAGACACGCCTTCATGGTAGCCCCCTAACCCTTGGGGAGCACCATTCGACGCCGCACTCTATAGTCCCAAGCGCAGTCGTTCCCTTCTCGCGCAGTAAGCCCCTGGCCGTCAGGAGGCTGAATTCAGCATCACGGCTGCCTTGGGCATTCCTATCCACTTCAGGAGAGTGCAATGTCTAAGTTTTCTCACTTGGTTTGGGGTACGGCGCTGGGCATCAGCCTCGGTGCCCACGCCCAACCCGTCCCCACCGATCCCTCTGGTGGCTGCCCGATCCCTGCAGCCACGGTGGCCAGCTTCTTTGAAAGTGGCGCGGTGTCACTCAACGGTGTCGTCAAGCCCGCCGACAGCACAGTGGTCCCCGTCCCGAATTGCGGCTTCTTTGAATGGACCGAGCAGATGTTCTTGTGGCTGACCTCGCCAGCCCCCGCCCATTACGGTGGCGGCAGCCGGGTCATGTTCTCGCCGCAATTCTTCACGGTCACCCCCGAAGACGCCACCGGCCGTCGCACCTTCTTGCCCAACTCATCGGGCCTGCCCATCAACATGTTCTTGCGTGCGATGGAAACCGGCCCCCATGGCTTGCCCATCGTGATGTCGCGCACCGGGCAGGTGGTCGAAGTTCAAAAAGAACGGCGAGGGATGAAGCCGCCGGTCCTGCGCCTGCCCACTGGCAAGACCTTGCCGATCTCACGCATCAAGCAGGTCCGCATCAGCCCTGAAGGCCGGCTCGACTTCATCGGGGCCCGCGGCATCCAGATTAAGCCACGCATGCTGAAGCTGACACCGGCGGTGCGGCAACGCATCCTGATGGCGCCCGATCATGCGGTTCGCATGGTGCCCATTGCCGCTTTCAAGTCTGCCATCCAGGCTCGCAAGATCATCATCAACAAGATTCCGATCTTCCTCGATCCAGCGGGCAACGTGATCGACGTGGAGCCAGGTCAAGCGGACAGCGGGGTGCTGATTTCGCAGGGCGGCTCACTGATCTACTACATCACCTCAGTCAACGATGTGTTTGCCTACCACCGCTCGATGCAGCCAGCGGGCGTGATCCCTTTCAACACGACCCTGAAGTTCCCGATGACCCTGGCCGACGTGAACCCTGTGGTGGCATTTGCCGCCAGCAAGGGCCACACCATCCAGGATCCCCAAGCCCTGGCCATCGAAACCAAATCGAGCTGGATCGAGGCCAGCGCCGTGTCGAACCCGGCGGACTACATCCAGGTCAGTGCCGTGGTCCCCACCTTCAACAAAAGTGATCCCAACAACTGGGTTCCGAATGGACAGGCCACGGTCAAGCTGGTGATGGTGGGGCTGCACGTGGTGGGGTCGACCAATGGACACGGCGAGATGGTGTGGGGCACCTTTGAGCACCTGGGCAATGCTCCCAGCGCCACCTATGCCTACAACTCGACCAGCGGCCTCAAGACCGTGCCGCAAAACACCCATGGAACTTGGTTGTTCACGCCGGATGGCTCTGCAGGCCCCTTCAACACCACCGGCAACAGTTGGACGGGCACGGCCATCACCGGCACCCCGGTGGCCCCGGCAGCAATCTTGCGTGCCAAGCCTTGGGGCACCAATGACGGGGGTAATCCGGCCAATGCGGCGGGCTTGAACACCCAAGTGATTTCAGCTAATGCCAGCGTGATCTCGCAACTCGACCCGGCCGATGTGCGGCGGCTGTACTTTCAGTTGGGTACCACCTGGACCATTGGTGGTGCGGCACCGAACGGAGGCAATGAAGTGGGCACGAACCATTTGGCCAACGCCACGATGGAAACCTTTGCCCAAGGCACCACGCCTTCAGACCCGAGCTCGAACTGCTTTGCCTGTCATGGCACCAACACCGTGGTCGTCAGCCACGTTTATCCGGCCCTGAAGCCTTTGCCTTGACAGGGCGGGGCTTCTTGCCTGCTTTGGCATCGGTCAAGGTCAAACTCTGATTGACCTGATCCAGCCAAAGCAGGGTCTCCATCTGCGCCAGAAACCGCCTGAGGTAATCCGGCGAGAGATATCTCATCAAGGTGAGAGACCTCAACATCAAGCGATGCGAATTCAAAGGCCCTGCCTGCTCCGGCGCCCGACCCATCGCGCGATCCAGTTGCTGCTGCACGGCAATCTTCGACCATGCTTCGCTGAAGCGCCGCACGCTCTTCATCTGCGCCGGGTCAACTGCGTCCACCTCCAAACCTGATGGGGCGTCCTGCGTCCTCAATGACTCGAGATAGGTCGTCAGCGAACGCAAAGGCGATTCGCTCGCCGCCTTGGATGGCAGGGCCAGATTCGTGTCGACACCGATGTGGGCTGTTTGGGTTTGTACCCGCTGCGCCAGCGCCTGCAGGCCCTCTTGCAAACGGGCATGCAGCAACCGCTGCACGGGCTCGGGCTGCGAAGGCAAACGCCGCGCCAGGGCCTGCAGTTGTTGCCAACGCATCGGGTCAAGCCGATCAGCCCCCACTTGCTGAAGGGAAGCCAGCGTCAACGGGGCATCGGGGGTGACCTCACTCATGCGGCGCTGCCTGATTGTTGGTGGTGCGGGGCACGGGGGCCATCTCGACTCGGCGATTGAGCGCCCGGCCCTTCTCGTCGTCGTTCGATGCCACGGGTTGCTGCGAACCGAACGCGGCGGCGAACACCTGCGAGGCCGGCATGCCTTCTTCGATCAAAGCCCGCGTCACGGTCAGGGCCCGCTCGGCCGATAGCTCCAGGTTGTCGGCAAATCGGGTGCCATTGCGCAAGCGTTTGTCGTCAGTGAAGCCGCTGACCATCAACATCTCATTGTGATCCCCCAGGTACACCCGCAATGGCGGAATCAAGCTTTTCAAGAGCTGGCGACCATCGCTGCGCAACTCATCCGATCCGACATCGAACAGCACGCTGCCGCTGATGCCGATGCGGCCGTTCGTCAAGGTGATGCGGCCCGATGCAAGCGGGCCAGCCAGTGCATGCTCCAAAGCGATCCGGCGTTGTTCTTCGATGTGGCGTTTTTCGACTTCTTCCTTCAGGCTCGACATCAGGTCGATCTGCACCACCAGCACACCCACCAGGATCAGCACGAACGCGCCCAGCAGCCCGGACATCAGGTCGCCGAAAACAGCCCAGACCGGCGCCGTCTGCTCGACGGCATCGTCCCGATCGTCGAGCTCCATCATGCAGCGCTCCGATCCAGCTCAGTGGCCTGCTTGGCGTGCAAGTGGCGCAGGTCTTCCAAGATGCCCTGCTGCGAGGCGATGCTGAGGTCGATCACCTCGCGGGCCTGGGCTACGTAGTAAGCCAGCTGCTCGTCACTGCGCGACAGGCTCTGCTGAATCGCGCCATCGATGCGCTGCAGGCTATCGATGAGTTTTTCGTTGGTGGCCTGGAACTGCCGCACGCCCTGGCCAAACGCTTCGCCCAAGCTGGCCAATTCGACGGCGCTGGCCGACACATGGGCGGCCACATCGTCGACCTTGTCGGTCTGGCCCCCCAAGGCTTCGCTGAACCGATGGGCAGCCTGCTCCATCACGCTGGAGGCCGAGGCCACCAAGGTCGACACCGACGCGCGCTGCTCGTCCGCCGCTTGCTGGATCGACTGCATCAAGGCCCGCAGCGTTTCCATCATCGAGGTCCGCTCTTCCAGCGCCAGGTTGTCACGCTCGGTGAGGCGGGTCATCTCTTGCCGCAACTGACCAATCACCTCGGCAGCGGCCTGTGGCACTTCGGTGGCCGTTTGCAGCAGGCGTGTCATCGGGGCCTCAAGCGCATTACCCAAGGTAGCCAGGTGCGTGGCCACCGCTGCCTGCAGCTCATCCAGTCGGTCCACCGACGCTTGGCCACGCTTCGCCTCTTCGTCGCGCAGAGCCTGCAGCTCGGTACGCCACACATCGGCCAGTTGGTTCATGCGCTGGCCTTGCGCCTCGATCCAGGCCGATTCTGAATCCATCCGGGCACGCACCATGGCCTCGGATTGAGACACGAGCTGGGCCACATCCTTGAGCGTGTCGCTCACATGCGCACTGGCGCGCTCCGTGATCTGGCCCGCGCTGGTCTCCAGGCTTTCGCACACGGCCTTCTGCTGATCCAACACCTGGGCGCCCACGCGCTGCCATTCATCCACCAGGGTGGATGACAAGGTGAGCAAGGATTGCGTCCAGGCGGCCAGTTGCTGCTGTAGCGAAGCACCCCACGTGTCGTTGACCGTGCGCACGGCACCGTCCAATTGCGTAGCAAGCCCTTGCAACTGTGCCTGGGTGGTGTCCAACAAGCGCTGATGGGTAAGCTGCGCATGCTGCGCCACTTGCTCCATGGCCGAGGCCACCACAGGTTGAATGCTCTCACCAGCCGCACGTGCACCGGCCTGCAAGCTGTCATGCAGCACCCGACCCACGGCCTGAGCCAATTCGCGATAAGCGCCCGATGCATCCTGATGGAATTGCTGTTGCTGGGTCAGCAAATGCTGATTCAACTGCTCGGCCCGGCGATCCATGCCGTCCATCATGGATTGCAGGCGATCAACGATGATGGGCATGGTTTGCGCCTGCACCTGCAAGGCCTTGAAGGTTTCCTGGCGCTGATGCACTTGCGAAAAGCGCTGAAACACCGTGGCAATGCGGGCATCCAGCTGGCGCACCACATCGAGCCGCTCACGTCGGCTGATGGCCGCCATCAGGCCCAGCATGGCCGACGTGGCCACCCCGGCCACCGAAGTGCCAAACGACAAGCCCAAGCCCTTGATGGGCGCTGACAGGGCGCCACGGATGGCTTGCAAATCCGTCGAGCCTTCGAGCGCGAACACGGCGCCCTTGAAGGTGGCCACCATGCCCAAAAATGTACCCAGCATGCCCAGCATCACCAGCAAACCCACGAGGTAAGGCGTCAAGGCCGGGCCCGGCAAGCCCACGCGCTCACCTTCGATGCGCAGACGCACCGATTGCTGCAAGACCGGAGGCACCTGGCTCAACCAAGCCCCCAAGTCTTCCACGGGGGTCAAGGCCTGCGACACCGCCGCAGCCAGATTCGAGGTCGCTTCGCGGAACCGCTTCAGCTCCAAGGCCCCGATCAGGTACACCCCTGCAATCACCAGCGACATCGTCAAAGCCATCCAGCTGTAGCCAATGAAGCCCACCGCCACCCAAGCCACGGCCGTCAGGCCCAGGGCGAAAATCGCCGCCATCACAAATCTGTTCATTGCTTTACTCTGATCTCGCTTGGATCTCGTTTTGGTAGGCCTCGATCAAGCCCACCACGGGCAAGAGGCGGGCCGTCATGTCGGCCGTCAGGATGTCGCGCCAGTCTTGTTGGAACCCATGCAACCAGGCTCCGGGCTGGCGCCAGGTCTTGGGGTCGTCTTCCGCCTGCGTTGCCTTCAACCACGCCTTGTGCGCCTGACGTCGGCTTTCAAATCGCCGCTCCAGATAGACCGGGACGGTGGCCAGCAACTTTTGCTCGCGCGCGCCCAGCATCTGCTCCATCACCGCATCCATCGCAGCCAATTGCCGCAACGCCGACGAGCCGCGGGACAGCACTTGCCGTACCTGGCCCCGCAACTGGCTGATCTTCAACTCAAATCGACGCTGATGATCCAGATAAGCCTGGAAATAGTTGCCGTAATCCACATCGTCGACGTTTTGCACCTCGACCGGCAGACGATCGCGCAGGCGCTTGTCCACTGCGGTACGCGGCTCGGGCAGGGTGAAGCCAGCCGTCAATGCTTCGCGGGCTCGCTGATAGAACTCGTCCAGCGCCAGGGGCAAATCGCGCGACGGCGCGCCCCCCTGGCGGGCAAAGGCCTGGATCGATTGCAAGGCGGCCTCCAACCGAACCGTGTCAAACGCCGTCAGCCAACCGCTCAGGCGCTCAGCAAAGTCCTGCCGGGGCGTTTCCACGTCCAGGCTGGCCCATTCGCCTAGCAGGCGAACAAGCCGAGGGTTGCTGAGGGTGCGGTGTGCATGCATGCCGTCGAACGCGCATCGGGTTTCTGGGGCGCCAATTATGAAGGCTCACGTGCCCCTGCATCCCACAAAGCAAAAAACCGTCCAAGTGGACGGTTTTGAGGGGCGGTTCTTCGATCCGCCGCAGGAGTCTGGCTGTCAGGTCGCGCGACGACGGCGAGCCAAGGCGCCCACCGTGGCCAGCCCGGCCAACATCAAAGCGTAGGTCTGAGGTTCGGGCACGGGTGCCACACTAAGCGAGATCCGATAAACATCCTGATCTGCAGTCAATCCGCTGTGAAAGGTGTAGCCCGCGGCCGTGGTCAGCCCGTTGTAGGCAGAAAACTCGGCAAAGTTGTGGGCAATGACCGAGTTTTGAGGGGCTCGCAATACCGCATTGCTGCCGGCAATGAAAGCCGCCGTGGCGGGATCAAACACCTCTGAGCCTGCGTCCCAAAGGTCTCGTGCCTTGACGGTGATGCTGCTGATTTGCAGATGTCCCGCTGCATCAAACAAGGCGTTCGCCGTGCTGCCGGCGTTGCCCAGGAAGAAATCATTGCTGGGCACCACCATCGCGGCGTAGTTGAAATAGCGGTTTTGGTTGGTATCGAGGGTAAAGGTCTCAGAGGCAGATTGGCCCGGTGTCAGGATGCCTCCGACACGACCGTGCACGATAGACGGATAGTGGGCCGTCAGGTTGTCGTGCCACTGCACACCTGCCCCCAATTCCGCGATCGAAATGAGTTCTGGGCTGGCCACGTCGCCAATTTGGAAGCCGGGGTAAGAACCGTCGTGAAACGCCACGTTCAACGGTGCGATGGCCACGCTGTTGTCGGCCACCAGGCTGTCAACGTGAACCATCAACTTGACAGTCGCTGCGTGAGAAGACAGCGCCGCACAGGCCAACACAACGGTTGCAGCCATCTGGGTGGGGTGAAGCTTGACTTGACTCATTGAAATCTCCTTGAAGGTAAAAGGCACAAGCCGTGCCCTTCAGCCACTCTAGGAAGACAAGTTCAACAGCCCATCATCAAATGTTCACGAATTCTTCAACATGAAAGAAGGCCTCGTTACAAGGGCAAGGCAAACATGAATGCGGCCCCTTGCCTGTCTTGCTGATCCAGAAACTCCACCACACCATCGTGCAGCTGCACGATCTTTTGAACGATCAGCAGGCCAAGCCCCCCACGCTGGGCGGGCGGGTTGCCGCTCAACACAGATGGACGGTGGAACAGATCCTGGCGCCGCTCAGCGGGAATGCCCTCGCCTTCATCCTCCACGGTCACGGTCACCTGTCCCGAGCGAGTTGCCACCGACACCCTCACCATGCCTTGGTTCGGACTGTGACGCAAAGCGTTGTCCAACAAATTGGTCAACACCCGCTCCATCAGCCCCAAATCGGCCTCGACGCTGGGCACGGTCTCTGGCAAGTCGGCCACCAAGCGCACCTGCTTTTCCTGTGCGACCAGTTCAAACTTCTGGAACACGTCTTGGATGAGATCGGTGAGCAGAAAGCGCTCTTTCTCCAGCCGAATGCCACCGTATTCGAGTCGGGCCAATTCAAACAACTCTTGCGCCAGTCGCCCCACCTTACGGCTTTGCGCGAGCGCCCTGGCCAAGTAGCGTTGCCGCTCTTCAGCTGACAATTGCTGATCTTTCACAGCCAAGGTTTCCAGGTAGCCGTGCAGCGCCATCAAGGGCGTCCGCAAATCGTGAGAGATATTGGCCACCACCTCGCGGCGTTGCTCGTCTTTTTTCAACAAAGCCTGCCACTGCAGCACCAGCCGGGCAGACATGCTTTGGAAGGCTGAACGCAAGCACCCCACTTCATCGGCCTCAGGGTGGTGCGATTCGACCTGTTGCAAGGCGTCAGACAGGGCCAGTTGTTCCACGCCTTTGCGTTCGACTTCTTGTACCGTAGCCGTCAAATCGCGCAAAGGCCGTGTCACCCAACGAAAGGCCGCCACCCCGGCAAACACGCCCCCCATCAAAACCAGAGTCAATGCGACCAGGGTAGACGTCCACGCGCGATGCGCAACGTTGTTTGCAGCCAGGGCCGCATGGTCTTCGCCCAGCAAAACCACATACACATAGCCTCGGGTGACGCCCCCTTGCGTCAAAGGCGCAACGCTGAACACGTTAGGCTGTTCGGGGTGGCGTGGGTCGTCGCCCAAGATGGGCAAGGGTGCCCCCCGCAGATATTCGCGAACCGGCTGAAGGCTCACATGCGTCAATTTGACCCGTCCCGGTGGCGCCAGATGCGCAGCCACCCGCCCATCCATATCCAGCAAATACACCTCGATGCTGGGATTGACCACCATCAGCATGTGCAGCAAATCCTTCAACCCCTCAGGACTCAACCCCTTCTGTCCAATCAGTTCGCTGTTGGCTGCAATGTGTTGCGCCAATTTGTACGACAAGCGCTGGGTCAGGCTTTGCTCGGTCTGCTCGCTCTGCGCAAACTGTATCCAGGTCAACACGCCGCAGCAGGTCACCAACAGGGCGGCAAACACCGCAATCAGCCGCTGCGTGAGGTTCCACTTCATGCCGCCCCACCCTCTGTGGCCCACTGAACGGGAACCAGCTTGTAACCCACGCCCCACACGGTCAGGATCCGACTGGGTTTGGACGGATCGTCCTCGACCTTGGATCGCAGCCTGTTGATGTGTGTGTTGACCGTGTGTTCGTAACCATCGTGCTCATAGCCCCACACCTGATTGAGCAGATCCAATCTGGAAAACACCTTGCCAGGATGCCGGGCAAAAAAATGCAGCAGGTCGAACTCTCGAGGGGTTAACTCCAGCACTTTGCGCTGCAACGAGGCTTCTCGGGCCACCGCATCGATCCGCAGGTCTCCGAGCGAGATCAACGAAGCTTCCCCTTGCCGGGGTTTTTCCAACGCCTCGACGCGGCGTAGCAAAGCTCGAACCCGGGCCACCAACTCGAGCACAGAGAAGGGCTTGGACAGATAGTCGTCCGCCCCCAATTCCAGGCCCAGGATGCGATGCAGTTCGCTGGATCGCGCGCTGATCATGATGATGGGCATGTAGTTGGCCAGGCTTCTGGCGTGCCGGCACACTGCCTGCCCATCCACTTCGGGCAGCATCAAATCGAGCACCATCGCATCCCAGTGGGATTGATCCAGCAAACGCAGGGCCGACGCGCCATCCAACACGTGCGTCACCGCATAGCCTTCGTCAGACAGATGCAGGCGAACGATCTCGCCGATATGGGGATCGTCCTCCACCAACAAAACTTTCTTTTGCCGCTCCATGGGGCCAGAGTGTGCCTGTCATTTGTGGATGATGGCACTCCCTAAAGTTCAACGTTTCGTGACAATTCAGGGGCGCCCCATCAATTGCGCGAGTTTGCGCGACAGCACCAGCCCAATCTCATTGCCCCCGAACTTGCGCGTCATTGACAGATCCACCTGCCAAACGCTTCCAAAATCCGGGCTTGATCTGCCTGGGCAATACCCATTCCCTGATCGCTGAGACGACCTCTCGCTCACCAGTAAATCGTCAGAGACGAATAACTCTTATTGGCCGTGACGCTGAAGTCCCACACAGGGCTGACACCAGACTGAGCAAGCGCATAAAAGGGCTCATCGCGGTTGCTGAATAAGGTCAAAACGGTCAATCTACCCGACCAAGGACATGAGCCAACGCGCCACGCCATGCCACAGAGCTGTATCGCTTAGCGGTATCTTCAGCAGCTGTACTGCCACTGCCGTTCCACCGGCCCACCAGTAGGCGGGATGTACAGCGCCACGGTTGCGGCGGTCATGCACCATACCTGCCACGATAAAGAGTAGGCTCAGCAGCGCCGGCGGCAGTACCGCAATGACAGGCGGCGGTGGACCGGGCAGCCCCGCAATACCTACGTTGCCCTGGAAAGGCGGCACATGGCCGCCCATCACGATGTAGGCGATGAACAGCCGGGCAATCGCCGCGTCCAAAATCACAGCGGTGGCGGCAATCATGAAGCGCTTGTGCCATTCGGGGCGTCGCAGATTGACCAATGCTGCGATCACAAAACCAGCGAAGCACAGCAGTGCTGCCAACGGCACCACCATGAAGGCTTCGCCAGCTTGGGCATGGCCGGCTGCGGTGGCGCGCAATCCCGAGTTGATGGCGGTCAAGATCCCGAAGATGGTCATTGCCGTGGCGAGCGACACGCCGATCAGCCCCATTTCGCGGTGGCGCGCGACACTGCCCGACACCGCCAGCCAAGACTGCAAGATCACGAACAAGGTCCAGCCAAAGAACAGCAAGGCGTGAATGGCAATCACGACGATGTGCTCAGGCACGCCTTGAGAAAGGGGCACCCAGAACGTGGGAGCAAAACCCAGGAAGGCCGTGGCTGCCATAGCTAGGGCTGTCCACAGGTAGAAGCGCGACCGACGGGCCTCGGCCGAAGGCGGCATCGCAACTCTTGCGTGCATTTCTGGCGCCTGGGACATGGATGCAGCCATTGGGATTCCCTTACTCTCGTGAGGCTGACAGCTTACCTCCGACGAGGCCGTCGCAACAAGCGCAGACGATCACCAAGCCAAGATATTTTTCGACCGCTTCTGGATGCGCCCTACCCCGCTTAGCTCAAAGCGCCTTTGAGCATGCCCATCAGGCCACCGACATCCTGCTGAGCGGGCACCTGACCGTTTGGTGTCATCTTGTCGATGATCGAAGGCAGCAGTTGAGACAGATGACTTGCCACGTCCTGCGTTGAAAGACCCAGTTTCTGAGCAATACCTTGGATATGCTCTTCGCCAAGAACCGCTTGAATCTGCTCAGGACTGATCTGTAAGTTTTGCCCGGAGCCGACCCAGGATGCAATCACGCTGCCCAGGCCCTGCTTCTCAAAGGCCCCGATCAGTCCACTCACGCCTCCGACTTGAGGATTGTTCAGCAGGCCAGAAACGGCATCTAGCAAGCCTGCATGATGCTCTGCACTCACGTTTGAAATTGAACCGAGCAAATCACCCGCGATTGAATCAAACAGTCCCATGGTTCACCTCATCTACGAATCGGTTGTATGGCCAAGCTGACAAGCCTGGATGTGGCCATAGTCTATGCGCATGCTCCTTTTCATCCAAATTTGGATTAAAGACTTGAAGCATCACTTTCACTCAGTCGAGCCCTCTCATGAAGCGCGCTCTGACCATCTTCGCTATCTCGTTGCTCGCCTGATGGCCCTCAAGCTCTGCCAAGTTCCTTGCGATGCATCAATTGCATTGGTGCCGTAACAGTTGCACCATGTGGGCTCACTTTGACTTTAAAAAAGCAGAAAGGATCGCCCCATGAAACGCCATCTGATGATCATTGCGTCAGGGATGCTGCTTGCCAGTGCCGCGCTGGCCCAACCCTATGGCATGGGTGGGGGCATGATGGGCGGCGGCGGGATGATGGGCGGTGGCGGTTATGGCATGGGCCCCGGCATGATGTGGGGCGGCTATGGTGGTGATGCCCTGGCGGGCCTGGATCTCAGTGCCGATCAGCGCAAGAAAATCGCCGCCATCCAGGATGAGGTCAGCAAGAATCACTGGAAGCTGATGAGTGCCATGCACGAGCAGGGCTATCACATGTATGGTGGCTTTGGCCCTGGCATGCTGGACGAGGCAGCCGCACGCAAGTCATTCGATTCGATGCAGGCCACCCAAAAGGCGATGTTTGAGTTGTCGTTGGATGCGCGCAAGCGCATTGATGCCGTGCTGACCAAAGAGCAACGCGATCAGCTTCGGCGCAGTTGGTCGCAGCGCTGAGCGCCCCCTGCGATCTGGGGGATTGGCCCGACGGGCCATCCCTGCCATGCTTTGCCTCCGTGGTTACCGTTAAGACTACGACACGGAGGATCTATGTTCCCATGGCTATGGTTGTGGGCCCCCCAGTTGCATCTACCCTGGAGCGGGTCCGTCGAGCAGGACATTCACCCCAACACCAACTGGTTTGCCCAGAACATCAAAGGGCAATCAGGCGATGCCGAGATTGAGCGCGTGGCGTTTGCCATTGCTTCTTACGGCAAACAATTAGGCCTGATCACCGAGGTGCTGATCGCCACCGCAGAGCAATCCGCTGCGAAATCCGGACCGCTGTCTGACGAAGCTGCACAAGCCCTGCAACGGCTCAAGGACATCAAGCAGGCGATTGATGCGGTGAAGCCATCGTTGAAGTCAGTGCTAACCTGATCGCCTCGCGATGAAGCGCTATGCGTCTTCACCAGGTTAAGCGCGGGTGTGTCGTAGCGAATGCGATGGCCTGCCGCAGAATGTGGCAGGGTATGGAGCCCCAAAGCAGTAGACACCAAGCCAAGGAGCACTCTGATGAAAAAGTATCTTTGCGTCTTCACCGGCACGCCCCACGCAATGGAAGCCTGGATGGCCTTGTCTGAAGACGAACGGCAAACGCGGCAGACTCA
>JAGWLR010000117.1 GCA_028864885.1 Burkholderiales bacterium
GCCTTCTACAATCATGCTCGTTTGCATTCGGCGCTGGGCTACCTCAGTCCCATGCAGTACGAGCAACGCTGGCTGGCGGCTCAGCGTAAGAATGCCGCATGAAACCCGGGCTAAGCGCTCCGAAATTCAGGGGCAACCTCAGACAACCCCGGGCTTGGAATCGGCAGCTTCCAGGGCTCGGTCGCATCAAGGTCTTGAAGAGGTAGCTCCAGACGCCGGGTGCCTTGCTTCAGGACCAGCATGCCTTGTTCGATCGAGGCCTTGGCAGAGAAGGCCAACAAGAAGCACCAGGCCGCCCCTTCAGGGGCCAGGAAGAGGCCGGCAAACATGCGGATTTGTGCCAAGGTATTGGCGCGCAGGGCATCATTGAGCAGCATGGCGGCGCCCATCCAAAGCAATCCGCAGCGCGACGCGGTTCTCAGCAATCCGATCAGGATGCGCATCGAGCGAGGGACCACAGATACGCGCATGGGCCACACCACGGCCCATGCCATCTCCTCATGATGAGGGTGCCAAGCTGGCAGGGCAGATGCGGCCAGCAGCAACAGCAGCGTGGCGGCGCACGCCACGCCGACCCAGTCCCCCCAACGCACCATCAACGTCGGTGCGACGGGCCGCACAGGCAACGCTCCGACGATCAGGGTTTGTTCCCCCATGCGCGAACCCGCCACCACATTGCCATACGGGTCAATGACGCCGCTGTATCCATTGGTCGTCACACGGTATTGTGGCAAGCGTGTTTCGATGCTGCGGAACGCGGCAGTCGCCTGGTGCAAGAGGGCGCCGCGTGGATGTTCGGTGAACCATGAATCGTTGGACATGATCAGAAAGGCTTGGGCGCCCAGTCTCACGCCATCAATGGCCAGGTTTGCGTCGACGTCGTCCAGGCAAATCATGGGCATGACCGGAATTTCGCGCCCATCAGCCAACTGAAGTGGAAACACGCGAGCGCCATTGCCTGGCTTCCAGGTTCCCAGCCAGGGCAGCGCTTTGCGCAGCCAAGGTCCGTCAGCCCATGACGGAACGTACTCCGTCAGCGGGAATAGTCGTGTCTTGCGGTAGAAGCCCAGCAAGCCACCCCGAGGGGAGACGAATGCCGCTGCGTTGTATTCGCCTCCCTGGTCCAGGTCGTAAGTGCCGAAGACGAAAGGCACGCCAGCGGCGCGGATGGTGCTGAGGATGTCGCGGTCAAACTGCGCGCCGATTTCACTCTTGGGGTGCCCGAGCGTGGTCGGGTAGGCGGTTTCGGACCACAACACGGCGTCAACGTGCTGTCTTTCGACCGCGTCGTAACTCATGGCGAAGTGCGTGTTCAGAATCTGCCGTACCGCCTCGTAGGCGCCCTTTTCCTTGCGCAGTTGTTCGTAGTGAACCACGTTGGATTGAATCAGCCCCACACGCAATGCCTTACCCGCGGGCTGGGTGGTCGATGGCAGGCTCAGCCAACCATAGCCTGCCAGCAGCAGTGGAATCAGGGCGCTGACTGCGGCTGGCCCGGCCATCGCGCGCAGGCCGGCTTGGCGTCGGCTCACCAACATGGCCGCGGCTTCGTTGACCCACAACAGCAGCAAGGTCAGACCCGCAGTGCCGCCAAGATCTGCAGCCTGCCGCATGAGCGTGGACGGGTAGAGTCCGATCCCATAGGTGTCGCCCAGCATTTTGGGGATCCACCGCTCGGTGGCCACCCAGGCTGCTGCACCGGCTACTGCAGCCAAGGTGGGGCCATACCGTCGCCTGACTGCGAAGCGTACGACCGCGAAGACGATGATCTGAGGTTGAAAGATCGGGGCGCAGACGATGAGCACCAGCAGACCCGTCAGGGCACCCACTTCGGTGTAGCTGCCGATGGCCACACCAAACCAGGCAAACCCAGCCACGGTGTAAACCACCGACATGAGGTAGGCGCTGAGCACAGTGCGCTGCCATGTCTGGGTGGCATCCAGTGATCTGAGCCAAGGGATGAGCGCAACAAAGCCAAGTACCCATGCGGGCCCTCCAAGGGCATACAAGGCAATCAGAACGGCACTGAGGAGGAGGGCAAGCAGCATGCGTACAACCAGGAGAAAGGGCAATGAAATCAGGGCCCCGATGTCTCTGGTTGGAGCGGGGCAGGGATGACGATGCGCCGGATCGGCATGCCAGGCGGGGCCAACTCAGGCGGCACCACCCGGTTCTCCGGGATCTTGATGGGTTGATGGTTCGCGTCAAAAAACTGCCGGTCTGGCGCAAACATCAAAATCGGCTCGATGCGCTGACCATCGTCGGTGGCCTGGTAGTGGCGCACATAGCCGTCCGGCAAAACAAAATCTTCGGGTACGGCCAACCCGATTAGCGGCGGGCGGGTGCCCGGCGGGTTGAAGGCAGCCAGCCCTGTGTGGATGCCGGCCTGATGCAGTCGGTCGATGACTTCATTCATGGTGGGCTTGGCCCCGCGAGGCACGTAGCTGGACAGGTCAGGCGTGGGGTCCTCCCCATCGACGATGGGGGCACTCGAGGCGGACGCCTGCGGTGCAGGAGTGGGTTGAGACACTGGAGCACTTTGCATGGACCAAGGCCATGCGGACCCTTGTTCTGGTGCGGTGCGGCCGGCTGGCTGAGGGGCAGGCGTTGCTGTGCTGGCAACCCGATCTTCGGATTCAGAAGTGGCATGCCAGATGTAGCTGAGTCCGCCGACGGCCAGCCCGAGTCCGATCAACACAAACACCCATGACGGACGCCACGCAGGTGACTCCTTGCCCGCAAGATGGGGCGATGATGGAGTGGGTCTGCGTGGCGCGGTCATAGAGGGTCAGGTCAAAGGTTCAAAGGATCAAGGAGCCGATGGGTTCGAGGTGGAGACCGCCCAGCCCATGCGCTCATGGCCATATTGATTCCAGATCGGATTCTTGCCATTGGTGAACGAGGTGTAGCGTGGTGCACCCGATCCGGTCGAGCCACCAAACAAGCCTGCCGTGACCGTGCCGCCCGTGTAGGTCGGATGGGTGTCATCAGACTGAATGTAGTCGTAGCTGGTACTGGACGACACGAAATGCGTGTTGGCGTCGCGGATCGTGGACTTCAAGGTGGATGCAATGCGCGTCACATAGTTGGATTCGCTCTCACCCGCCACATAGCGCAGGCCATCGGTGTCAACCAAGCCGTCGCCGTTGCTATCGTAATCTGCGCCCATGAACTCGGCAAAGTTGTCCGTGCACTTGAAGCCCTTCTGGCGAGCGTATTCGCACATCCAGTAGTTCATCTTGGCGATGTAGGGCAAGAAGGTGTTGCGCATGTTCACGGTGGCGCCTGTGCTGGAGTCTTTGCAAGAACTTTGCACGTTGTCAGCCGCGTAGCCGGGGTAGTACAAGTTGGAAATCACCTTGAGCTTGACGCCAGAATAGGCATTGGCATTGATGAAGTCCATCGCCTTTGCAACATAGGTTTTGCAGTTGCTCAGGGCCGTATTCAGGCCGCTGTAATCACAGGTGCCGGTCTGGCTTTTGAACGCTGAGCGAGCTTGCAGGCCATCATTGCCGCACATCTCAAAGGTCACCACGCGGGTCGTGCTGGCCTGCATGTACGATTTCTCGGAAACGATCTTGTTGTTGTAAACATCCGAGGCGACCGCACCCGATTTGGTGCGCCGCACGCTTTCGATGTCGGCGTTCCACAAACCCGACAGGTATTCGGCATCCACCGTCGGGGCAGAGTACTTGGCCGCATTGAAGACCGAACCGTTGTAGCCAGCATAGATCGAATCACCGTAGGCCACGATGCGGTATTTGGTTGACGTGCCGGAGCGGTCAATCGTCCACGATACGTTCTGGTTCAAGGTGCTGGCAGCAGCTTCGGCGCCCATGCCCAGCAAGGCGAGGGCGGGCAACAAAGCGCGCAGTGTGCGCTGAACGGTCTTCTTCATCGGTGGTCTCCTCAGTGTTTCGTTGGATGGCGCACTGCGTGCGCTCGAATCAACAGGCTCCCTGAATGCCAGAAAAGTGTGACCGAATTGGCAAAAACCCAGAATCCCAGAGATTCCCTTCCGGGAAATCCCTTTATTTGTCGTCAAACGTATACCGAGTTGTGTATTTGGCCCTCAATGAAAATCGCCCGAGCCGTTTCGCCGCGCTCAGCGGCGATGACGAACTCGGGCTCCGCGCTCAAGAGGCCGCGGGGATCACCCCGTCAGATCAGGGGGCGGAAGGATTGGACGTAGAAACAGCCCAGCCCATGCGCTCATGGCCATATTGATTCCAGATCGGATTCTTGCCATTGGTGAACGAGGTGTAGCGTGGTGCACCCGATCCGGTGGTGCCGCCAAACAAGCCTGCCGTGACCGTGCCGCCCGTATAGGTCGGGTGGGTGTCATCCGACTGAATGTAGTCGTAGCTACTGCTGGACGACACATAGTGCGTGTTGGCATCGCGGATGGTCGACTTCAGGGTCGAGGTGATCCGGGTGACGTAGTTGGATTCGCTTTCACCCAGAACATAGGCCAGGCCATCGGAGTCAATCTGACCGTCGCCATTGCTGTCGTAGTCCGCACCCATGAATTGGGCGAAGTTATCCGCGCACTTGAAACCCTTCTGGCGCGCGTATTCACACATCCAGTAGTTCATCTTGGCCAAGTAGGGCAAGAAAGTGTCACGCATGTTCACCGTGGCGCCAGTGGTCGAGTCCTTGCACGAACTCTGCACGTTGTCTGCGGCATAGCCAGGGTAGTGCAGGTTGGAGATGATCTTCACCTTGACACCCGAGTAAGCGTTGGCGTTGATGAAATCCATGGCCTGAGCCACATAGGTCTTGCAGTTGCTCAAGGCGGTATTCAAGCCGCTGTAGTCGCAGGTACCAGTTTGGCTTTTGAAGGCCGAGCGGGCCTGCAAGCCGTCGTTGCCGCACATCTCGAAGGTCACCACGCGGGTGGTGCTGGCCTGCATGTAAGACTTTTCGGCCACGATCTTGTTGTTGTAAACGTCAGACGCAATGGCACCTGACTTCGTGCGGCGCACGCTCTCGATGTCGGCGTTCCACAAGGCCGACAGGTATTCCGCATCGACCGTGGGGGCAGAGTACTTCGCGGCATTGGTGGTCGAACCGTTGTAGCCGGCATAGATCGAATCCCCGTAAGCCACCAGGCGATACTTGGTCGAGGTGCCGGAGCGGTCGATCGTCCAGGATACGTTCTGATTCAGGGTGCTGGCAGCAGCTTCAGCGCCCATGCCCAGCAAGGCCAGGGCGGGCAGCAAAACGCGTAAAGTGCGCAAGGTCGGTTTCATAGGTTGTCTCCTCGGTTGATGGATGGGGTGGCGAATCAAGTCGCTCGAATTCATTCAGAGGCAGCAGAAGTGTGCAGGGAACCTTGCACGTCAGGAGTCCAGGGATTCCCTTCCGGATAAGCACCTATGGAAGTCGTGTAACGGTAATCGTTATTTCCAATTTCCATCGAGCCCACCGCGCGCCAGTCGGGTCATGTGGCTTCGCCCCTCATAATCCTTCGCTGAACTTTTCTGCGCCTGCCTCACCATGGAATCGACTCGTGCTGACCGCATCCTGGCCACCGTTGCCTTGACATTGCTAGGTGTCGGTTGCGTTTATGTGCTTCGACCGTTCGTGACGTCCTTGTTGTGGGCGGCCATCCTGGTCTCCACAGCTTGGCAGCCTTTTTTGTGGGTGGATCGACTGGTTGGCGGGCGTCGTGCGCTGGCTGCCAGCCTCATGACTTTGGTCATTACCGTCGTGTTTCTGGGCCCAGTGCTGGCCATGGCCTTAGGGATGGCTGACAACTTGTCGGAGTTGGGAGGAGCCGCCTCACAATTGGTCCAAAAAGGTTTGCCCGATGCACCCAACTGGCTTCAGCAGATCCCCCTGATCGGGCACTGGATGCATGAGTATTGGCAGCGCCTTGCCCACGATGGAGCGCGCCTGATGACCGAATTGGGACGGTTCGCCAAACCGGCGCAAGACATGGCCTTGACCGCGGGGGCAGCCATTGCGCGAGGCGTGGTGGACTTGAGTCTGTCGGTCTTCCTGGCGTTCTTTCTCTTTTTGCATGGTGAGGCCCTGGCGCGTCGCTTGCGCGTGGCCTTGTTGCGTTTGGCAGGGGAGCGGGCGAACTACCTCTTGTCCATCACCGAAGGCACCATTCACGGCGTCATCTACGGCATCCTGGGAACGGCTTTGGCACAGGCCGGGTTGGCGGCCATTGGCTTCCTGATTGCCAGCGTGCCCGGACCCATGGTGCTGGCGGTCGCCACGTTCTTCTTGTCAGTGGTGCCAGTCGGCCCGCCATTGATTTGGGGCGGTGCCGCGCTGTGGCTGTTTCACCAGGGCGAAATCGGGTGGGCCATCTTCATGGCGGCTTGGGGCTTCTTCCTGGTCAGTACCGTCGACAACGTCATCAAGCCCTTCATAATCAGCCGCGGGTCGAGCTTGCCGTTCGCGGTCGTGTTCTTGGGAGTACTGGGGGGCGTTCTGGCATTTGGGGTGATTGGCGCCTTTCTGGGTCCCACTTTGCTGGCATTGGGATACCGTCTGGTTGGCGAGTGGACAACTGAAGAATCAGCCGAGGCCAATGCCGGGTAGGCCCTGACACGGATTGTCAGTTTTGTTCGCTATCCTGATCCTCGTTCGAATCACCATCTGGGCGGTTTGTGCTCACATCGTTTGGTAACTTGAAGAAGGCCCTGGGCTTGTGGCTCCTGGGCGGGATTTCGGCGGGGGAGTGTGTCGCCCCCACCGATTCCTGCGAATTGACCACCCTCAAGCGGGCTGGGGCCGCCCTGAAAAAGATCAACCGGGCATCGCGCTTGCTCGGTGAAAGCAGCAGCATGTTGCTGCGTGCCCGGCACGAAGACGAACTGCTGCTCGACATCTGCGAGCTCGCCGTGTCTGTGGGGGGGTATGCCATGGCTTGGGCCGGGATGGCGGAACACGATTCCGACAAAACGGTTCGGCCCGTGGCTCACGCTGGCCATTGCGGAGATTACCTGTCCCGTCGGACGATTTCCTGGGGTGACAACGAGAACGGCCGGGGGCCCTGCGGTCAGGCTGTTCGTACCATGCAGCCAGTCTGCAACCAGAACTTTGACGAGCATCCCGGCTTGACGCTGTGGCAGCAAGCCGCCGCCGAGCATGGTTTCAAGTCGTCGGTAGCCTTGCCGTTTCAGTTAGGTGATCAGTCGGTTGGCATCCTCACCCTTTATGCCACCGAGGCACAGGCGTTTCAGCCAGATGAGGTGAGCCTGCTCATGAAACTTGCCGGCACGCTGGGCTATGGCCTGGACGCCATGCGCGCGCGTGCTGCGATGCAGGAAAACG
The DNA here is from genome assembly GCA_028864885.1 of Burkholderiales bacterium. Taxonomy (GTDB): domain Bacteria; phylum Pseudomonadota; class Gammaproteobacteria; order Burkholderiales; family Burkholderiaceae_C; genus Aquabacterium. The sequence goes on from JAGWLR010000117.1 coordinate 7,294, forward strand.
AATTTCTGTTTCGTTCGCAGTTCGACCTGGGCAACATCGGCATCAACATCACCCGCCCCGATCAACAATGGGTGCGAGTGAACCGGCAGTACTGCGACATGCTCGGCTACACGGTGGATGAAATCCGAGCGCTTCGCTGGGAGCAACTGGTTCACCCAGCCGACCGCGCCGAGGCCTTGCGTCAATACGAACGATTGGTCAGGGGTGAAGTCGACCAATACCAAATGGACCAACGCGCCATTCGCAAAGACGGATCGACGATCGACCTGACTGTCTCGGTGGCGCGCTACCACTCCGAGGGCCAGACTCAGCTGATCATCACCTCCTTGATTGACGTTTCCCAGAAGTTGCAGGCTCAACGCGCACTGACCAGTCATCAGGCCGATCTGGAGCGTTTGGTGCGTCAGCGAACCATCGAGTTAGAGCAGGCGAAGTCAGACGCCGAGCGGGCCAATCAAGCCAAAAGCACCTTCCTGGCCAATATGAGTCATGAGATCCGCACGCCCATGAATGCGATCATGGGCTTGCTGGCCTTGATGCGGCGTGATGGCCTGGAGCCTCATCAACTGGTCAAGTTGGATCAGGTTCTGGCGGCCTCTGAGCACCTGCTTCAAATCCTCAACGACATCCTCGACTTGTCCAAAATCGAAGCCGGTCGGTTGACCATGGCCCCGCGTGATTTCGAGTTGTACCCTTTGGTCGACCACATCTTTGAACTGATTGGAGCCAAGGCCGAACAAGCAGGCGTCAAATTGGTGCGCCAGATCGACCCGGCGGTACCCAAGACGTGGCACGGCGACGATCTCAGGCTGGAGCAGATCCTGCTGAACTTTGCCAGCAAT
>JAGWLR010000027.1 GCA_028864885.1 Burkholderiales bacterium
CCGATGTGATTGGCGACCGGGTGCTGCCAGATGGTCCCAAAGTGGATGCCTCTGTGTTGGTGCCGCTGGTCATGCGTGGTGACGAGCCCTCGGTACTGTTGACACAGCGGCAGCCCCACTTGAAGGCCCATGCGGGGCAAATCAGTTTTCCAGGAGGGCGAAGCGAGCCCACCGATGAAGATGCGGTGTACACCGCCTTGCGTGAAGCGCAGGAAGAGGTGGGGCTGGATCCGGACCGTGTTCGCATTTTGGGAACCTTGCCGTTCTACAACACCATCTCGGGCTTCCGGGTGACGCCCGTGGTGGGGGTGATCAATGCCTTCGAGCATGAAGCCCAGCAATTGAGTTTGCGCCCTGATCCGGGCGAGGTGGCCGATGTTTTTGAAGTGCCGTTGGCGTTTTTGATGAACCCTCGCCATCACCAGCGACGGTCGGTTCCGATCGCTGGCTTGTCGGCAGAGTTTTACGCCATGCCCTGGATCCCGCCAGGCAGCGAACGCGAATATTTCATCTGGGGCGCCACCGCCGCGATGTTGCGAAATTTATACCGCTTCTTGTCAGCATGAAACATCCTCCTATTTCTGGCGTGGGTGGTGGCGTTCGCCCCGCTATGATTTGGGGATGAGTTTCTTTGCCGTGCTGTTCGCTCTGCTGATCGAGCAGCTCAAGCCCCTCTCGCCGCGCAATGTGTTTCACTACCTCTTGTCAGGTTGGGTGCGTTGGGCTGGGCGCAATTTTGATGCGGGGGCGGACGTTCATGCCCGGGTGGTCTGGGTGATCACCGTGCTGGCCCCGGCAGCCCTGTTTGCCCTGGTCTACGTGCTCGTCAATCGCTACAGCACGGTGCTGGCCCTGGTTTTGAACGTCGCGGTGCTGTATTTCACCCTGGGCTTTCGGCAGTTCAGCCACCATTTCACCGACATCCGGGACGCCCTGGAAGAAGGGCGCGAAGAGCGTGCCCGTGAGTTGTTGGCTCGTTGGCAGCATGTCGATGCCAGTGATTTGCCGCGCACCGAATTGCTGCGCCATGTGATGGAGTACTCCCTGCTGGCAGCGCATCGGCATGTCTTTGGCGTCTTTTTCTGGTTTGTGGCGCTGTCGACCCTGGGCTTGGGGCCAGCCGGCGCCGTGCTGTATCGGATGGCCGAGTTCACCAGCCGCTATTGGTCTTACAAAAGCCGGGTCACCGGCACCCCGACCCACGATCGCCTGATGGCGCTGTCGCAAAAGGTGTTTGGCTGGGTCGATCACGTACCGGCACGCTTGACCGCCTTCGGGTTTGCCGTGGTGGGCAATTTTGAGGATGCGGTTGAAACCTGGCGGCGTCATGCCACGCTGTGGGCGCGCCCGAACGAAGGCACGATCCTGGCCGCTGCCTCCGGTGCGCTGGGGGTGCGGCTAGGCGGGCAGGCGGCTCCAAGTGCCGCCGAGCAACAAGGCGACATCAGTCGCACCTTCACGCAAGGTGAAGAGTCTGATGTGACCGATGCAATTGGCAGCACAGCCGGGGTGCCCCCTCAACTGGCGCACTTGCACAGCGTGGTGGCCCTGATCTGGCGATCTGTGGTGCTGTGGATGTTGCTGCTGGCCTTGCTGTCGCTTGCCAATCTGATTGGCTGAGTCGTCTCAGTGCGGCAGGGCTCGGGCGCGGGCCAGCCAATCGGCCAAAGCCGCCACCATGTCACTTTGGCTGAACGAGCAACTTTCTTCGGTGAAGAGAGCGCTCGACTCCAGTTGCGACAACACCCGCTCCAACACTTCCAGATAGCGTGCCGGCAGGGCTGGTTGGTGCGATTGCGCGGCTTGGCGCCATTGCTGCGCCAGATTGGTCAGGCTGAGCTGGCCGGATGAAAAAGCACTCAAGGTGTCGGACAAGGGGCTGAGGGTGTCGTTCATGGTCACCAACGGGTCTGGCTGAGTTCGTCGAACAGGGCGGTGTAAAGGCTCATGCGCATGGCGCTGATTTCGCCTCTTTCGGTGGCGGCTTTCATGGCGCAACCGGGCTCTTGCCGGTGGGTGCAATTGTTGAATCGGCACTCGCCCTGATGTTTGGCCAGATCCGGCATGAAGCGAGGCAAATCGGTGGGCGCAATATGATGCAGGCCGAACTCTTGAAACCCGGGGGAATCGATCACGCCGGTTCGATGATCGGAATGTCCTTTGCCATCGTTTTCAACCCAGTACCACTGACTGGTCGTGGTGGTGTGGCGGCCGGAGTTCAACGCATGTGAGATCTCACCCACCTCGGCCCGAGCATGAGGCGCCAGGGTGTTGATCAGGGTGCTCTTACCCGACCCTGAGGGCCCCAGAATCAAGGTGGATCGTCCTTCCAGCTTGGGCATGAGCAGCGCCTTGGCCTCCTCTTGCGCGCCCTTGAGAGACAGCTCCAGCACCTCGTAGCCCATGGCGCGGTAGGGCTGCAGCCTTTGGCGGGCCGTGTCGGCTCCTGGCAGGTCGACCTTGTTGAGCACCACGCAGGCCTGGATGCCGGCTGATTCAGCGGCGATCAAGGCCCGTGTGAGCTGCGCTTCGCTGAACACCGGCTCGACAGCGATCCACATCAGCAGCAGATCGAGGTTGGCCGCGAATGATTTGCTGCGCCATTCATCTTGCCGATAGAGCAGGTTTTTGCGTTCCTGGATCTCGACAATGATGCCTTCGTCGGCTTGTTCCTGCGTCAGGTGCCAGGTGACGTGATCGCCCACCACGACCTCGCTCTTCTTGCCCCGTGGGTGGCAGATCAGGCGATGGCCCTCTGGCGTTTCGACGACACAATGCCGACCGTGGGTAGAGACGACGAGGCCGGCTTCCAGATTGGCTTGAGCGGTGTGAACTTTGCCTGCAGCGGCGCGTTGATGGCGTTTCATGGGCGCGCGACGCTCAAAGGGCGGCCATGGCTGCCAAGCGCTCGGACGCCGGGGGGTGCGAATAGTGGAAGCGCACGTAGACAGGATCCGGCGTCAGGGTCGAAGAGTTGTCCTTGTAGAGTTTGATCAAGGCACTGGCCAGATCGTCACGGGCCGCTTGCTGGCAGGCGTAGGCGTCGGCCTGGTATTCGTCTCGACGCGAAAAGTAAGCAAACACGGGTGAGACGAAGAACATGAATGAAGGCAGTGCGAGCATGAACAGCAGCAAGGCCAACCCATCATTGGGCGCAGCCATGTTGGGGTTGACGCCCAGCCCTTGGTAGAACCACACCTGTCGGCTTAACCAGCCCAGCAGCGCAAAGCCGAGCAGGCTCATCACAAACATCATGATCATGCGTTTGAGCACGTGTTTGTGCTTGAAGTGGCCAAGCTCATGCGCCAACACGGCTTCCACTTCGCCGTGCGACAGCTTCTTGAGCAAGGTGTCAAAAAACACGACCCGTTTGGATGCACCCAAGCCAGTGAAGTAAGCGTTCGCGTGGGCCGAGCGGCGGCTGCCATCCATGACAAACAAGCCCTTGGCTTTGAAGCCGCAACGCTTCATCAAATTGGTGACATGTTGGGCCAAGTGCTCGTCGTTGAGTGGTTCAAACTTGTTGAACAAGGGGGCAATGAAGATGGGGAAAATCACCATCAACAGCAGGCTGAAGGCCACCCAGGCAGCCCAGGCCCACAGCCACCATTGTCGGCCCGCAGCGCCCATCAGCCACAAAATCAGTGCGGCTATCGGGGCACCCAGTGCCACCCCCAACACGGTTTGCTTGATGAGATCACCCCACCACATTGCCCAGGTCATGCGATTGAAGCCATGCTTTTGCTCGATCTGAAAAGTGCTCCAGGCGCTCAAGGGCAGGTCGATGACGCCGCTGATCAGCGAAAAGGCGCCCAGCAGGGCCAGTTGATAGGCCAGGCCACCCCAGTGTGGCAACACCAGGTCTCGTACCCAGCCGTTGAGCTGGTGCAGTCCGCCCAGCAAGGTCCAGGCAATCAGCACCGCGCTGCCGACGGCACCCGTGATCAGGCCAAACCGCAGTTTGTCGATGGTGTATGCCGCGGCTCGTTGGTGTTGTTCCAATGAGACCTCATCGGCGAAGGCAGGTGGGACCTGTTCGCGGTGTCGCGCCACATGTCGAATTTGTCGGCCATCGAGCCACAGTTTGGTCAGGAGTGCCGCCGCGACGAAAACGGCAAAGATGAGGGTCAGGGTCATGGATTGCATGGCCGCAAGTGTAAGAGTTGCTCCACAATCCTGCCGACCTTCCTTTTTACCAAACGACGAATTTTCATGAGCGAGACCATCGCAGCCCCCGCCGACGCACCTCAGTTGAGCCGCAATGACCAGAACCTGATCTGGATTGACCTGGAAATGACCGGTCTGAAACCCCACTCGGATCGCATCATCGAAATTGCCGTGGTGGTGACCAGCCCGGATCTGGCCGTCCGAATGGAAGGGCCGGTATTTGCCATCCACCAGTCCGATGAGGCCCTCAATGCGATGGATGCCTGGAACAAGGGGACGCACGGCAAAAGCGGGCTGATTGATCGCGTCAAGGCCTCCACAGTGGATGAAGCGCAGGCCTCGAAGGCGGTGATTGACTTTCTGAAGCAGTATGTCGGCTCGAACAAGTCGCCGATGTGCGGCAACTCGATTTGTCAGGATCGCCGCTTTCTGGCCAATTACATGCCCGAGGTGGAAGCGTTCTTCCACTACCGCAACCTTGATGTCAGCACCTTGAAGGAGCTGGCGAAACGCTGGCGCCCCGGCCTGGCGGAAGGGTTCAAGAAGGCGCAGAAGCACACGGCGCTGGCCGATATCCACGAGTCGATCGATGAGCTGGCTTATTACCGCGAACACTTCCTGGTGAAATGATGCCGAGCCCTTCTATTGTCAAGATCGAACCGACGTCTGATGCGGGGGTGGTGGATCATCCACGTGAGGATCGGCGTGAGCGAGGATGCCCCCGGCGCGAAACCTGGACGCTGTATGAATCAGCCGACGGGCTGATGACCTGCGGGATCTGGCAATGCGAAGTGGGTCGTTGGCGGATCATGTTTCCGCCTGGCAAGGATGAATACTTCTTTGTGCTGCAAGGGCACGTGCGACTGCACGATCAGCTCGGCCAATGGACCGATGTGAAGGCCGGCGAAGGCGCGGTGATTCCGGGTGGGTTCATGGGCTCGTTCGAGGTGGTTGAACCCGTGCGCAAGCACTTCGTGGTGACGGAGCGCGCCGCCTGAGCAAAGAAAAACGCCTCGGTGTGAGCCGAGGCGTTGGGCGGTCGACGGAGGAGCGGCGACTTAAGACTTGTTCTGGCGACGGCGGCTCAGGCTGAACACGGTCAGCAGACCGGCGCCCACCAGGGCCATGCTTTCGGGTTCCGGCACGGCGGCTACTTCGCGGGCGCTCAAAGCGTGGTCGTACACCTTGATGGACGAGATCGTGCCACCGGATTGTTCGGCAAAGCCGGTCGTGGCGTCATCGGCCAGCAACCAGGCGGATGTTTGGCCGCCAGTGGTGGTGAACACCGCGTTGTTGGCGGCGTCGTTGAAGCTCAGTTGCAGCGCGCCGTTGACGTAGGCATTGACCAAGCCGGTGCCGTCGCGTGTCAACGTGATGCGGGTACCCACGGTCGAGCCAGCGGTGGTTGTTGTGCTGAACACATTGCTGTCAGTTGCAAACGACAGCTGATCCCAATACAGATACAGACCAGCGTCAGAAGTGCGGTTGCTGAAATCAACGACTTTGCGCCAGCCAGCCAAGTCGTCCAGTTTGAACGTCATGTCCAGGGTGTACTCGGACGCGTTGATCTCACCCAGCATGTCGATGCCGGTCGAGGTGTAGACCGGGGTGACGATGGGGGTGGCCATGGCCGATGCAGCGGCCAAGGTGGCGACGCTGGCAGCAATCAAGTGGCGGAGTTTCATGAGGTACTTCCTGTGCGGTTGTGGCGCGGGAAAAATCACGCCCTGACACGAATTGTTGCAGGAATGCAGGATGCGGTGTGGGCAATTTCATCCCTTGCTCATGGGGGAAACGCAGGGGGCACGCTGCGTATTTTTTGCCACTCAAAAATGGCGCGCTCTAACCATGCCGGCACGGAGTCTGCCACGATGTCGAATCCAAGGGCCTGTCCGGCGGCACGCAGGCATGCCAGGGGCTGAGAAACATCCAAGGGCATGGCGCCATTCTGTTTGGACAGCTTTTCGCCGTTGGGGCCGAGGACCAGCGGGGTGTGGCGATAGTGGGGGGGGGGCAGGCCCAGGCGTCGCTGTAACCAGATTTGCCGCGGGGTGTTATCGGCCAGGTCTTCGCCGCGCACGATGTGGGTCACGCCTTGCTGGGCGTCGTCCACGACCACGGCCAGTTGATAGGCCCACAAGCCGTCGGCACGTTTGATGACGAAATCGCCGACCGCGGTGTCGAGTTGCTGAGTTTGGGGCCCAAGGCAGTCATCGACCCAGTCGATGCGCGCTTCGGGCCCGCTGGGCACCCGCATGCGATAGGCGCGGGGCGGGCGGCCCATGAGGCCTCCGTTTTCAGGGCGACAGGTGCCGGGGTACAGCATGTCGCCATGACGGGGCTTGGTGATGCCTCGGGCCTGATTGGCTTGGGCGATTTCTGCGCGGGTGCATGCACAGGGGTAGGCGTCCCCTTGGGCCAGAAGCTGATTCAGGGCCGACTGATACAGGGCTGATCGTTCACTCTGGTAGACGACAGGCTGGTCGGGGTGCAGACCACACGCGGCCAGTTGCCGCAGGATCACCCCGTCGGCCCCGGGCACGCAACGCGGGGTGTCTATGTCTTCGATGCGAACCAGCCAGATGCCCTGGTGCGCTCGGGCATCCAGCCAGCTGGCCAGGGCCGCCACCAGGGAGCCCGCATGCAGTGGGCCGGTGGGCGAAGGAGCGAAGCGCCCGATGTACCCAGTCACAGGATCAGGCCCTCGTGCAGATCCAGCAGGGCGTGACGGGTGGTGGGGCTTTCCAACTGCTGCAGCCACCAACCCAGGGCATGGCCCGGTTGGCCAGAAGGTGTACGCCAAGCGTAGTGGATCTTCGAGCGCCGGGGCGGGTGATCAACGGGCATGTGTACCAAGCGGCCCGTGTCCAGATAGGGCTGCACCATGGCGGTGGGTAGGAACCCGCAGCCGATGCCTCGGAGTTGGGCCTCCAGTTTGGCGGCCATGCTCGGAACGGTGAGCACATCTTGACCCGGCAGGATGCCCACGGTGACGGGCTCCAGGCCGCGGGCGCTGTCGGCCACCGCGACGATGCGGTGTTGTGCCAAGACGCAGGGGTCCAGAGGTGTTGGGGCCTTGGCAAGCGGGTGGTGCGGGGCCACGCACAGGATGAATTCGATTTCACCCAAAGGCTCAACCCGAATGCCGGGGTGCCCGATGCGATCGCCTGGCACGCCGATGGCCAGATCGGCTTGGCCAGACACCAGCGTTTCCCATGTGCCGGTGAGCACTTCACTGCGCATCTTCAACCGGGTGGGTGGGTTCAGGGCATAAAAGGCTTCAATCAGATCGAACAGGGCTTTAGGGGCCACGGCCTTGTCGAGCGTGACCGTCAACTCTGCCTCCCAGCCGGAGGCCACCCGTTTGACGCGATTGGCTACGGCATCCATCTGTTGCAACAGCAGTCGGCCCTCGCGCAGCAACTCCTGGCCCGCCGCGGTGAGTTGAGCCTGGCGTGATCGCCGATCAAACAGCAGAACGTCCAACGCGTCTTCAAGCTGGCGCACGCTGTAAGTCAGCGCCGAGGGCACTTTGCCCAACTCGCGCGCGGCCGCCGCGAAACTGCCTGCCCGGTCGATGGTGTCCATCATCAGTAAGGCCTCAGGCGTCAGAACGTGGTGTCGGTCGGTCATGGCAGGAACGTTCATTCAAATTAGTTGAATGATGCCATCAGACCGGTTCAGCCACGTACAACGGTGTTTTTTCTACAGTGAACCCATGGCAGCCAAACACTCACAGGCTGACAGTTGAAGGAGAAACCACCATGCTGACCCTACGCCGATCCGACGACCGTGGCTATTTCGATTACGGCTGGCTGCAGACGCATCACAGCTTTTCCTTCTCTGAGTACCACGATCCAGCCTTCATGGGCTTTGGGCCGCTGCGGGTGATCAACGACGATGTGATCGCCCCCGGACGTGGCTTTGGCATGCACGGCCATCGCGACATGGAGATCGTGACCTATGTGCTGGATGGCGCTTTGGCACACAAGGACAGCCTGGGTAACGGCGCCACGATCCTGCCGGGTGATGTGCAGCGCATGAGCGCCGGTAAAGGCATCTTGCACAGCGAGTTCAACCATGACCTCTACAAGCCGACGCATCTGCTTCAGATCTGGATCCTGCCGAATCAACTGGGGCTGAAGCCGGGCTACGAGCAAAAGAATTTTCAGGAGGCCGACAAGCGCGGTCGACTGCGTCTGGTGGCGTCACCGGACGGCCGTGAGGGCTCGGTGACGATCCATGCCGAGGCCAATCTGAGTGTCGGCTTGTTCGATGGCGATGAGCGTGCCGAGCTGGAGCTCAACCCCTTCCGCAAGGGCTATGTGCAGGTGGCGCGTGGCGAGGTGACGGTCAATGGCCACGTCTTGCAGCAAGGCGACGCCGTGTTTCTGGAAGACGAGGCCCAACTGGTGATCGAGTCGGGCAAGCAAGCCGAAGTGCTGTTCTTCGACCTGGCTGCCTGATCGTTTCAAACTCAGCTCTCAAGAGGGAGGTGGATGGTGTCAGCTTTGCTGCGCTTCCAGGGTGTAGGCCGCGTGGTCGTCGATGCCGATGGTTTCGACCAACCAGGGCAAGGCTTTGGCCATGCGGTCGTACAAGGTCCAGGGCGGGTTGATGACGAACATGCCGCTGCCGTACAGCCCCATGCCGTCGCGGGCGGCGCCTTTGACACGCAAGGTGGCCAGCACCCAATCCACCTTGGGCATCTCAGCCGCCAGGCGCTTGAGTTGGGCCGGAAACTGCTGCGATTCGCGCCGCGCGATTTCGGGATACCAGACGACGTAGGTGCCCGTCGCAAAGCGTTGAACAGACTCTTTCACGGTTTGCAGCACGCGTCGGTAGTCGTCCTTGTTTTCATAGGGCGGGTCAATGTGGATCAGCCCGCGGCGTGGTGGCGGCGGCAGGCAGGCCTTGAGGCCAGCAAAGCCATCGGCCGGTTGAACGCTGACCCCGCGCCTGACCGACGCGAAATGCTGCTCCAGCAATTTGAACTCGGTTGGGTGCAGTTCAAACAGGCGCAGGTGGTCGCCCTCGCGAAGCATCTGGGCCGCAATCTGTGGCGAGCCGGGATACCAGTGAAGCGAATCTTTGTCGTTCACCGCCTGCACCTGGTCCAGGTAGGCCTTCACCGCCTCTGGCACGTCGGGGCGTTTGCGCAGCGGCCACAGAGCGTGAATGCCTTCCAGCGCTTCGCCGCTCTTGGTGGCGTAACCGCTGGTCAGGTCGTACAGGCCGCCGCCCGCATGGGTGTCGATCACCCAGAAGGGTTTGTCTTTGTGCAGCAGGTGCTCAAGCAACTGCACCAGCACCGTGTGTTTGAGCACATCGGCGTGGTTGCCCGCGTGGAATCCATGTCTGTAACTGAACATGGCCCAAGGGTAACGGGTTTAGGGCCCCGCGCCACATCGGCTGTGTGATTTTTTGAGTCGTTTGTTTGTCGTGAAAGGAAGTGTGAAATGAGCAAGAAGATCGTGGTGGTGTATTTCAGTGGCTATGGGCACACCAAGCGCATGGCTGAAACGGTGGCGCAAGGCGCCGGCGCTCAGTTGGTGGCCATTGATGCCGAAGGCAATCTGCCCGAGGGCGGTTGGGACACGCTGGCGGCGGCTGACGCCATCATCATGGGGGCGCCGACCTACATGGGCAGTGTGCCGTGGCAGTTCAAGAAGTTTGCCGACGCATCGTCAAAGCCCTGGTTCCAGCAGCTGTGGAAAGACAAGGTGGCGGCCGGTTTCACCAACTCGGCATCGATGAACGGCGACAAGCTGTCGACCCTGCATTACCTGTTCACCCTGGCCATGCAGCACAGCATGATCTGGGTGGGTACCGGCATGTTGCCCAGCAATGCCAAGTCGTCTACTCGCAATGACCTCAACTATGTGGCCTCATCCAGCGGGGCAATGGCGACGACGCCTTCTGATGCAGGGGTGGATGAGATGTTGCCGGGCGACCTGGAAACCGCGCGCCAGTTCGGTGCCCGGGTGGCTGAGCTGACGGGGCGGTTCAAGCCAGCCGCTTGAGCGCATTCAGGGCTTGAGGAAGGCTCGCGCTGCGTTCAAGGTGGCCACCGGGTCTTCCTCTTGGGGAATATGGCCGAGCGCCGGAAATTCAACCAGCTTGCAGTTCTGGATGTCGCGGCAAAACAGCTTGCCATGTTCCGGCGGGTTCATCTGATCCTTGTCTCCCCACAGCACCAAGGTGGGCATCGGGATGCGCCGGATCAGGTTCGCGCTGTAGCCGAATTGCGCCTGATCCATTCGCAGAAACAGGGCCTTGCGGTTGCCGACGCGCAGGTTCATGTCGTAGTAGCGATCAATGATGTCGTTGGTGACCTTGCTCGGATCGCCATACACGCTGCGGACGCTGGAGGCCACAATCGCCCGCGGCAGAATCCGCTCGGCGATCCAGCGCCACCCCTTGGCTGCGGCGAACTGGAAGCCCAAAGGCATGGACAAAGCCGATTGCGGATAACCATCCGAACTGACCAGAACCAATTTGCGTACGCGCTCGGGGGCCAGCACCGCTGTTTGCCAGGCAATTTCCCCTCCTAGCGCATTGCCCACCAGGATCACATGCTGCACCCCGAGGGTGTCGAGCAGGCGCAGCACGAAACGGGTGTAGGCGTCGATCCGGTAGTCGCTTTGAGGGCTGGGCCCGGTGAGACCGAAGCCGGGTAGATCAAAGGAAATCACACGACGCGTTTTCTGGAGTTCGGTTTGCCAGCCAGACCAGGTGTGCAAGCTGGACGCCAGTCCGTGAATCAGCACGATGGGTGTGGGGTCGTTGCGTGGCCCGGTGTCGCGCACGTGCACCTGCATGCCGTCGATTTCGATGAATGTCGACGGTTCGGGTGCCCAGCGCGCCACCAATTCACCCAGCTGTTTGTCTGGCTCCCAGGTGGCCCATACGCCCCCTGTGACCATGAAGCCCAGGATGATCAGGGCCCACCAAATTCGTTTGATCCACTTCATGCGCGAATCATGCCGCGCTTTGCGCCTCCGATCGGGCAGGCGGGTTCATTTTTCGCAACTGACGCATGATCACAGGCTGATACCACGAGCCCAGCAGGCGCACGATCTTGTCGATCATCCGGGCATCGGGGCCGACCAGCACGCGGCGCTGGTTTTTCTCGACGGCCGAGAGGATCTGCAACGCAGCGTCTTCTGCAGTCGTGACGTTGATGGCCTTGTTGGCGCGACGCTTCTGGGTCTCGGCATCAACACCAGTCAGCTTTTGCATACTGGGGTCCACTTTGCCGGCCATGGCGATGTTGGTTTTGATGCCGCCGGGGTGCACGCACGTGGCGCTGACGCCGCAGCCTTCCATGTCGAGTTCCATGCGCAAGGCTTCGGTGTAACCACGCACGGCAAATTTGCTGGCGTTGTAAGTGCCTTGGCCGGGAACCGAGATCAGACCGAACACGCTGGAGGTGTTGATCACATGCCCGTCTCCCGTGGCCTTGAGGTGCGGCAGGAAGGCCTGGGTGCCATAGACGACCCCCCAGAAATTGATGCCCATGATCCAGTCGAAATCACTTTGTTTGACGGTTTCCAGCGGCACGGTCAGTGACACGCCCGCATTGTTGAAGATCAGATTGACTTTGCCGTGGTCTTTGACAACCTGATCCGCCCATGCAAACACGGCGTCACGGTTGGCCACATCCAGCGTGGTCAGCGTGACACGCACGCCGTGGGCGCTAGCCAGTTCGGCAGTTTTGACCAGCTCGGCATCGTTGACATCGCTCAACGCCAGATGGCAGCCGCGCTTGGCCAATTCGACAGCCAAGGTGCGGCCCATGCCAGAAGCGGCACCGGTGACTGCGGCGACTTTGTCTTTGAAAGATTGCATGGTGAAGAGGGGGATGAGACGCAAAAAGGTGGATCAGCGACGGGTCACGCGCTGGATGAAGGCGACGGTGTGCTTGAGAGACTCGCGCGCTTCCGGCAGAAGCACCATCGTCGGCCAGACGTGCGGCATACGGGGTTTGAGGTGCAGTTCGCTCAAGACGCCCTGTTGCTGAGCCTGCGCGTGAAGGCGACGGGAATCATCCAGCAACACCTCGTGCTCGCTGGCGTGGATCATCAGCGGCGGCAACCCCTTGAGATCAGCAAACAATGGGGATGCCAGTGGTGTGTTGGCCGGGCGCCCTGCGAGGTAGAAGGCAGCCGCCTGTGGCAGCGCCTGGGGGTCGAACATGACGTCCGCTCTGGCCATGGTTTTCATGGTGTCACCCGAGCAGCTCAGGTCCGTCCAGGGCGAGAACAGAAAGGCGCCAGCCGGCATCGGCAGGCCTTTGTCACGCGCGGCGATCAATGTGGCCAAAGTCAGGCCACCACCAGCCGAATCGCCGCCAAACACCACCTTGCTCGGATCGGTGCCTTGGTTCAACAAGGCTTCCCACCAAGCCACGGCGTCGTCGACCGCGGCAGGAAAGACATGTTCAGGCGCCATGCGGTAATCCACCGACAGCACTTGGGCTTGCCCATGTTTGGCCAAGTAAGCGCAAACAGGGCGATGGGTGTCGAGGCCGCAGAAAAAGTAGCCGCCGCCGTGGAAGTAAACGAGGGTGGTTTGGGGCTGATCTGCCTTCAGCCATTCGGCCGCACACAGGCCTTGCGCCGGCTGCGCGGTCACAGGCAGATGCGTCACCCCTTTGGGAACCGGAGGGTTACGCTGCGCCAGCTTCTGGACCCTGCTGCGAGCACGCTGAACATTGATCTTGCCTCGCGTTTCGCGTTTGAAGGTCAGCCGAAGTAGCCATCCGGTCAAGGTTGCCTGCAAGCTCATGAATGATGTTTGATTTGTGACAATTAATCTTGTCAGAATAGCTTTGACAATGGTTCGTGTCAATATAGCGATCCCTATGACATCGAGCTCAACCGAACCCTCTCTCAGCCGACGCCGCTATGGTGGTGTGTTGCCCGAAGAACGCCAGCGTCAGCGTCGCATCAAGCTGATCGAAGGTGCCACCGAAGTGTTTGGCACCAAAGGCTTCCACGCGTCCACCGTGCGCGAGGTGTGTGTGGCGGCTCACTTGACCGAGCGTTATTTCTACGAGTCGTTCAAGACGCTCTCGGAGTTGTTCATCGCGGTGTACGTCGAGATGCGCCAGCAGTTGATGGACCGCACGCTCAAGGTGTTCACCCACGCGGACCAGCAACCGCTTGAATTGGTGGAATCGTCACTGCGTGTGTTCCTCGAGTTCATCAAGGAAGATCCGCGACGCGGGCAGGTGATGCTGGTAGATGCGTTGGGCATCAACAGTGAAGTGGCCCGGATCAGTGGGGACACGGCTCGCGATTACGGGCACTTGGTGCGTGCCCGTTTGATGTCGATGGTGTCGCCAAAGGCCGCACAAGACATCGACATGGGCTTGCTGGCCGATGGCATGGTGGGCCTGAATATTTTGCTAGCCGCGCGCTGGATGCAGGACGGCTTCAAGACGCCCTTGGACAAAGTGGTGCGGACCAACACCCTGCCTTATTTGGGATTGCTTGCAGTCTTGGGCGACTCGGCCAAGCCGTAACGACGCATCAGTCGCTCGCGTTGTCCGGGGACAAAATTGATGCGGTCCACATCACCGCCCGTGGCTTCAATCACACGCGGGTTCATGATGGAGAACCACAGGGGAGGGATATAAGCGATCAGGAACATACCCAGGTAGCCCGTTGGCAAGGTCGGGAGTTCTTCGAAGTTGCGCAGTGATTGATAGCCGCGCGTGGGGTTGGCGTGATGATCTGAGTGCCGTTGCAGGTGAAAGGTGATCACGTTGGACGCAATCAAGTTGCTGTTCCATGAGTGGTGTGGGCGGCAGGGCTCGTAGCGCCCATTGGCCAGCTTCAAACGCTTCAGGCCATAGTGCTCGATGTAGTTGGCCGAGGTCAGCTGAAACGCCCCCCAGGGAATCATGATGGTCAGAGCCGGAACAAGTGCCGAGCCAAGCCAGGCAATCAATGAGCCATATACGCATATGGTGATCAGGGCTCCCTGCAAGATCTCGTTGCTGAAGCTCCAAGGTGATTTGTGGAGTCGTTCAAGGCGCTCGCATTCCAGATCCCAAGCTCGGAAATACGCCCCCGGCAGCTCGCGGAACATGAAGCGGTAGATGCTTTCACCCAACTGAGAGGAGGCCGGGTCTTCAGGCGTGGCCACGTGACGGTGGTGCCCGCGGTTGTGTTCAATCGAAAAATGACCGTAGCCCACCAGTGCGGCTTGGATCAGACCAAGCTTGCGTGACAGGGCATCTCGTTTGTGTCCCAACTCATGGCTGATGGCCAAACCCAATGCACCCATCAACGTGCCGCATGTGATCACGGTGATCAGCCAGCTGTACCAGGGCAGATCGTGGGTGCTCAGGTAGTACAGCGTGAAAGCCGTGCAGGCCCACATCACCGGCAAAGTGAGGTAAATGACCCAGCGATAGTAGGCGTCGGTTTCCAGCTGGGGCACTGCCTCCTCCGGCGGATTGCTGAGGTCTTCACCGATCACCACATCCATCAACATGATCCCGATGTACGAGAACAAAGCCGGCGCGAAGAACCAGAACTGACTTGTGGCACCCAGCATGTGCGCAGTCGGTCCGGCCAGAACCAGGAGACACATGAATAGGGGCATGGCCCACAGCCAGCGCTTGCGATCTCGATAGGTGGGCGGATGGGAGGGCGTCAAGGGCAAGATGGCGCTCATGGGGTCTCCAAAGTTCTAGTTGTGAATGACCCGGATCTTCCTGATTTCGACGAAAGCTTGACACCGTTTGCGCTGGCACAATATCGTCAAATTGTGCCAATTTGACGAGTTGCCGCGATCCAGCCTATGCAAACCCAAGAAGATTGGCTCTTGCCTGCTGTTCACCCTGTGTATGCCCGGTTGATTTGTGCTGACTTGCGCCGCCGAGGGTTCACGGAGGCTCAGGCCCTTGAGGGCACGCGCTTGAATTGGCAGGATCTGCATAGCAAGAACCTGTTTCTCAGCT
Source organism: Burkholderiales bacterium (assembly GCA_028864885.1). Lineage (GTDB taxonomy): Bacteria > Pseudomonadota > Gammaproteobacteria > Burkholderiales > Burkholderiaceae_C > Aquabacterium. Next base: position 15,143 of record JAGWLR010000027.1, read on the forward strand.
TTGAGCAGTTACGGCGTTTGATCGTTCATGCCCTGGCGCTGACGGCATGTCCCTGGCTGGGGTTGAGCATGGGTTTGGGCACCCATTTGTCAGCCCATGGCGCAGTCGGGTATGCAGGGATGGCCGCAGATCATGTGGGACAGGTGCTGGGGCTGATGCAACGGTTCAACAATCTGCGTCAACGGATTGCCCACTTCGAAGTGCAACAACAAGACATGCTGCGCCTGGTGTTGATCGAAAGGGTCAGCTCACCTGATGTCCGTGAATACCTGATGGGAAACTTTGCCGGTGGCCTGATCCACCTGCTCGAAACCATCACCGGGCAAGACCTGCGGAGTCAGGTGGTCATCCATTGGCCGTTTGCGGAACCAGCCTGGGGCAAGGTTTACCGAGAGTTTTGTCCGCAGACTGAATTCGGGGCTGCGCAACTCATGATGGACCTTCCTTTAGGTGTCTTGAGCCAGCCCAGCCTGGCGCCCGACCCTGAAGCCCTTCGGGTCGCATTGCGCGACTGTGAAAGACAGTTGGCTCTGGAGCAGGGAGGCGACTTGGCTGCACGCATCCAGCGGCGTTTGCTGGGGTGTGAGGGCGACTACCCAACTTTGGAAAGGATGGCCGAGGTTGAAAACGTATCACCCAGAACCTTGATTCGTCACTTGCGCCAAGAAGGTGTCACCTACCAGCAACTGCTGGACAGCGTGCGCGAAGAGTTGGCTTGCTGGTTGCTGGTGCAATCATCGATGAGCGTAGAAGCCATCGCCGAAAAACTGGGTTACCAGGACACGTCCAATTTCAGCCGGACTTTCAGGCGTTGGTTGGGCATCACCCCCAGCGCCTTTCGGGTCGCCAAGCAAGATCTGCAATCGCTATCCTGAACCCTGGCCCCAGCGTTCTTACAATGCCGACATGCCTTTTGTACATCTCCGAGCCCACACCGAGTTTTCCGTCGTCGACGGAACCGTTCGCATCGACGATCTCGTCTCGGCTGCGGCCCAGGACGGTCAACCAGCCGTAGCGGTCACCGACCTGAGCAATCTGTTTGCCGCGGTGAAGTTGTATTCGGGGGCGCGTAAAGCTGGGGTGCAGCCCATTGTCGGGGCTGACGTCTGGCTTGAGCCCGAGGAGCCGGGTAAAGCACCAGCGCGCATCCTGCTGCTGATTCAAAACAAGCAAGGCTATTTGCGCCTGTGTGAGCTTCTGGGCGAGGCTTGGACGGCACCCGGCCAACGAACCCACGCCTGGGTGTTTTGGCAATCGCTGGCTGCCAACAACAACGGCTTGATTTGCCTGTCCGGGGCCGATATGGGGCCCGTGGGCCAAGCCCTGCTCAATGGGGATGAAGGCAAGGCAGAAGCCTGGGCTCGGAAGCTTGCTGAGACCTTTCCGGGTCGTTTCTACATCGAGTTGCAGCGCGCAGGGCACCCGACGAATGAGGCGCATATCCGTGGCGCCGTGCCACTGGCCGCCAAGTTGGGCCTGCCCGTGGTCGCCACCCATCCGATCCAGTTTCAGACGCCGGATGATTTCGAGGCGCACGAAGCTCGGGTCTGCATTGCCGAAGGTGAAACCCTGGGCAACCCTCGCCGGATCAAGCGCTTCACCAAAGAGCAATACTTCAAGACCTCTGCCGAAATGGAGGCCTTGTTTGCCGACATCCCCGCGGCCGTTGCCAACACTCTGGCGATTGCCCGTCGCTGCTCGCTGACCTTGGTGCTGGGCAAGCCTCAGTTGCCCGATTTCCCCACGCCGATCATGCCCGACGGCAAACCGCAGCCCATGGACGAGTTCTTCCGTGAGTTGTCGCATAAAGGCCTGGAAGAGCGCCTCATCCATTTGTTCCCTGACGAAGCCGAGCGCAACGCCATGCGCCCGCAGTACGTAGAACGTTTGGACTTCGAGATCAACACGATCCTGAAGATGGGCTTTCCGGGTTACTTCCTGATCGTGCAGGACTTCATCAACTGGGCCAAGAACAACGGCTGCCCGGTGGGGCCGGGCCGGGGCTCGGGGGCGGGCTCTTTGGTGGCGTATGCACTCAAGATCACCGATCTGGATCCGCTCAAGTACAACCTGCTGTTCGAACGCTTCCTGAACCCCGAGCGGGTCTCGATGCCTGACTTCGACATTGACTTCTGCCAGGGCAATCGAGATCGCGTCATCGACTACGTGAAGGATCGGTATGGTCGCGATGCCGTGTCACAGATTGCCACTTTCGGCACCATGGCGGCCAAAGCCGCGCTGCGCGATGTGGGCCGCGTGCTGGGCATGGGCTATGGCCATGTGGACAGCATTGCCAAGCTGATTCCGGCGCCCCCGGGCAAGACGGTGACGCTAGCCAAGTTGCCTCCGGGCTTCGATCCGGATAAAGCGAAGGTGATTTACGCCCGCCATGAAGCGCCCGAACTGAATGAGCGTGAAAAGGCCGAAGAAGAAGTGGCCGCATTGCTGGAGCTGGCTGAGCGCGTAGAAGGCATGGTGCGCAACATTGGCATGCACGCGGGTGGCGTGCTGATTGCCCCCGGCAAGATCACCGACTTCTGCCCGCTCTACCAACAGCCGGGCAGCGACTCGGCCGTGAGCCAGTACGACAAGGACGACGTGGAGCAGATCGGTCTGGTGAAGTTCGACTTCCTGGGCCTGGCCACGCTGACCATTCTGGAGACGGCCAAAGAGTTCATCATGGCCCGTCACCCAGACCAGAAGGACTTCGACTTCGCCAAGATCCCTCTGGACGACGCGCCCACTTACCGGCTGCTGTCTGAAGGCAAAACGGTGGCCGTGTTCCAGCTGGAATCTCGCGGGATGCAAGGCATGCTGCGCGATGCCAAACCCAGCGTCTTCGAGGACATCATCGCCCTGGTGGCCTTGTATCGCCCCGGGCCGATGGACCTGATCCCGTCCTTCTGTGCGCGTAAGCACGGCAAGGAAGAAGTGACCTACCCGCATCCCCTGATGGAAGCGGTTCTGTCAGAAACCTACGGGATCATGGTGTACCAGGAGCAGGTCATGCAGGTGGCGCAGCGGCTGGGCGGTTATTCGCTTGGTGGCGCCGACTTGCTGCGCCGAGCGATGGGCAAGAAGAAGGTCGAGGAGATGCAGCACCACCGCAGCTTGTTTGCGGAAGGTGCGGCCAAGAACGGCATCAGCGAACAACTGGCCAACGAGATCTTCGACTTGATGGAAAAGTTCGCGGGCTACGGCTTCAACAAGTCGCACGCGGCCGCTTACGCCTTGCTGGCGTATCACACTGCCTGGCTCAAGCACCATTACACGTCTGAATTCTTCGCAGGCAACATGACGATTGCCAGCGACGACACCGACAAGCTCAAGATCTTCCATGACGATGCGGTGGGCAACTTCGGCATCACCTTCTCGCCGCCCAATGTCAACGAAGGCGAGTGGCGCTTCATTCCCACGGGCAACAAGTCGATTTGCTATGCGCTGGGAGCAGTGAAGGGCACGGGCCAAGGTGCGATCGAGGCCATCGTGGCCGAACGCAAAGCCAATGGGCCTTTCAAGAGCTTCTTCGACTTCTGCTCGCGGGTGGATCGCAAGCTGGTGAACAAGCGGGTGGTGGAAGCCTTGATCAAGGCCGGAGCGTTTGACACGCTCGAACCCAATCGCGCGGCTTTGTTAGCCAGTGTGTCCCTGGCGTTTGAATACGCCGACACGCTGCAGGCCAATGCCGATCAGGGTGGCTTGTTTGACTTCGGGGACAGCCACGCGGCTTCTACCAACGAGCCTGAACTGGTGCCAACCGAGCCTTGGACGCTGAAGGAGCGCCTGGCGCTCGAGAAAACCGCCATTGGCTTTTTCCTCACCGGGCATTTGTTTGACGAGGCCGAACCCGAGGTGCGGCGGGTGGTCAAGCAGCGCATCAGTGAATTGCGTGACAGCCGTGATCCTCAAATGGTGGCCGGCATCATCAGTGACTTGCGCGTCATCAATGGCACCCGCGGCCGTGTGGCGATCTTCAAGGTGGATGACAAGAGCGACACCATCGAGGCTGCGGCCAATCAGGACACGCTCGACGCCAACAAAGATCTGCTCAAGGATGACGAACTGGTCATCATCCAGGGCAAGGTCCAGACCGATCGGTTTTCCGGGGGCTTGCGTTTGAACGTGCAGCAAGTGTTCAGCCTGGCGGCAGCGCGCTGTCGTTACGCCCGCTTCATCCGAGTCACGGCAAAGGGCGGCAAATTGCCGGTGGCCGACATCCTGCGCGAGTTCCCCGCCAAAGTGGTCGAGGCGCCTCAACCTGATCTGCCCGATACCCGGCAGGGCTTGCCGATCCGGGTGGTGGTGGAGCGACACACGCCAGATCTGGTCGCCAGAGGTGAATTGGACCTGGGCGAGTCGGCCTTGGTATACCCCAGCGATCAGGCCTTGGCGCGCTTCAAAGAGCTCATGCCCGATAGCCAACCGCAACTGGTGTACGGCGAGGGCTGACAAAATGCATATACTGTATAAAAATACAGTATATGAGCAACGATAGGCCCTTCAATTCGCAGACTGATGACAGGCTCGTGGCCACGCCCTTGAAGGGGCGGGGCACTGCCACGCGCATCTTGCACCGCTTTCATGCCCGCGAGCGCCAGACGGAGGACGACGGCTGGCCCCACGACGCTGAGCAGGGCGACCCCGACAGTCGATCGGCACCCCAGACCGAGGTCACTCCAGAAGAGGCGCGCAGCATCCTGTCGCGTAACGATTCCCCTGATATCCCTTTCACGTGGTCGATCAATCCATATCGAGGCTGCGAGCATGGGTGCATCTACTGCTATGCGCGGCCGACCCATGGCTACCTGAACCTGTCACCCGGGCTTGATTTCGAAACCCGTTTGATCGCCAAAGTGAACGCTGCGTCCTTACTGGAGCGCGAGTTGACTCGCAAAGGGCATGTTTGCACGCCCATCAACATTGGCTCGGCCACCGATCCCTACCAACCGATTGAGCGCGAATGGGGCTTGACCCGATCAGTCCTGCAGATCCTGGATCGGTGCTGTCACCCTTTCACCATCGTCACCAAGTCAAGCGGGGTCGAACGAGACCTCGACATCTTGACGCGTGCTGCACAGCGCCGTCAAACCTACGTGATGATCAGCATCACGACACTGGACGCAGCCTTGTCGCGAAAACTTGAGCCGCGGGCGGCTGCCCCCCACCGTCGTCTGGAAACGGTCCGGAGGTTAGCTGATGCAGGGGTGCCTGTTGGGGTAAATGTGGCGCCGGTCATTCCCTTTCTCAACGAGCCTGAAATCGAGCGCATCGTCGAGGCTGCGGCCCAGGCGGGGGCGTCCAACATCCACTACACCGTGGTGCGCCTGCCCTGGGAGGTCAAGCCCTTGTTTGAAGAGTGGTTGCAGCACCATGTGCCCGACAAGGCGCAGCGCATCATGGCGCGCATTTGTGAAATCCGCGGCGGCAAGGCTTATGACGCGGACTACCGATTGCGCATGCGTGGCGAAGGGGTATGGGCCGAATTGATCGCGCAGCGGGTGCGCAAAGCCGCGCAACGTTGTGGTGTTCCCCGCAGTGGGATCGAACTGGATTGCGCCCGGTTTGATCCCTCAGCTTTGGTGCAACCGCAACGGCCAGATGCGCCTCAGCTGTCTTTGTTCAGCTGAGGCTTCGAGAGAGACCCTGAATCAGTTGCCCCAGCGACCCGTGAACACGGCACGGCCATCGTCGTGCCAGCCGCCGCGTCGCCCGTGGTGTTCATCGTGATCTTCCCAATCGTCATCATCGCGGTCATGGTGGTGATCCCAGCCTCTGACGACTGGCACCACGGGTTGGTACACCACTTGGGTGATCGGAGCGGGCTGAACCACGTAGCGCACAGGCGCTGGCGTCACGACCACCGGTTGGGGCTGGTAATAAGCTGGCGGTTCGTTGTCATACGACACCTGATCGCCCGGGTTGACCGTCACCGATACGGGAATCGTGGCGCCAGGTTCGTGTTGCATTTGGGTGCTGTAGCGTTGGCCGCCGTATTCGTAGACCACGTTGTAGGCCACCACCTGATTCTGATAAGACGTTTGCTGATCACAACGGCGATAGGTGCGGGACACCGGCGCGCGACCGTCGTTTTCGATGTGGTCACCCATGGCCGCGCCGAGGATGACTCCCAGGCCGGTGGTCAGAACACGGCCTGACCCTTTGCCCACCGCATTGCCCATGGCGCCGCCAGCAATCGCGCCCATGATGGCGCCGGCACCGGACGACCGGGCGGGCTCCTGGCGCAGTTCGTCGTAGCAAACCTGACGAGGCACGGCAACCTGGGCCACCACGGGGGTGGAGGACACGACGCGCGCCCGGATGGTTGTGGTGCTGGAACTGGGGGCCCCGATGACTTCACCCACGCGAGGGCCGGCGCACGCGGCCGTGCTCAGCGCCAGCGCGGTGGTAGCCAGAATAGACAGGCGTCCAGCCAAAAAGGTGCGGTTCATCTTGTTCTCCGTGGGAGTGCCATGGGTGGCACCTTGCATGTCTTAACGAAGAAGCAGGGGGTTCGGCTGACGGCGACCCCGCGCTACAACTGTAAAGATCCGTGAAAGGCGTGCGAGCACTTGGGGACTTCCCCAGATTAAAATGCTCAGCTTCGTCTCATTCAACTGACACAACCATGTCCAAAACCACCAAGTCCAAGGCAGTCAAGGTCGCCAAGCCTGTGGCCGCCGCTCCCGTGGCAGTCGCCTCCGCAGCACCTGCGGCAGCCGGCCAAAAAGTCAAGAAAGTTGTGCTGGCCTATTCGGGTGGATTGGACACCTCCATCATCCTGAAGTGGCTGCAAGACGAGTACCAGTGTGAAGTCGTGACCTTCACAGCCGACATCGGCCAGGGCGAAGAAATCGAACCCGCACGTGCCAAGGCCCTGAAGATGGGCATCAAGCCCGAGAACATCCACATCGAAGACCTGCGCGAAGAATTCGTGCGCGACTTCGTGTTCCCCATGTTCCGCGCCAACGCCTTGTATGAAGGTGAATACCTGCTGGGTACCTCCATTGCCCGCCCCTTGATCGCCAAGCGACTGGTTGAAATCGCCAAGAAGTCCAAAGCCGATGCCATCTCGCACGGCGCCACCGGCAAGGGCAATGACCAGGTCCGTTTCGAGCTGGGCGCCTATGCTTTGATGCCTGGCGTGAAGGTGATCGCCCCCTGGCGCGAGTGGGATCTGCTGAGCCGCGAAAAGCTGCTGGCCTACGCCGACAAGCACGGCATCCCGGTTGACTTCAAGAAGCGCAAGGGCGGCGCCCCCTACTCGATGGACGCCAACCTGCTGCACATCAGCTACGAAGGTGGCGTGCTGGAAGACCCCAGCTTCGAGCCCGAAGCCAATATGTGGCGCCTGACGGTGTCGCCCGAGAAGGCGCCTAACAAGCCCCAGATCATCGAGCTGACCTACGCCAAGGGCGATGTGGTTGCCATTGATGGCGTGAAGATGTCGCCCGCCCAAGTGCTGACCAAGCTCAACGAGCTGGGCGGCAAGCACGGCATCGGCCGCCTCGACAAGGTCGAGAACCGCTACGTCGGCATGAAGAGCCGCGGCTGCTACGAAACCCCTGGCGGCACCATCTTGCTGTCCGGCCACCGCGCCATTGAGTCCATCACGCTGGACCGTGAAGTGCTGGCCTTGAAGGACGACCTGATGCCGCGCTATGCCCGCCTGGTCTACAACGGCTACTGGTTCAGCCCTGAGCGCGAACTGCTGCAAGGCTTGATCGATGCCTCGCAAGCCACCGTGAACGGCACTGTCAAGCTCAAGCTGTACAAGGGCACCATCATGTGCGTGGGTCGCGAGTCCAAGACGGACAGCCTGTTCGACATGAAGATTTCGACCTTCGACGACGACGGCGGTGCCTACAACCAGGCTGACGCAGCGGGCTTCATCAAGCTCAATGCCCTGCGTCTGCGCATCGGTGCGAACGTGAAGGCTGCACGTGATGCCGCTGCCAAACCCGCCCGCAAGACGGCGGCCAAGAAGGCCGCGGCCAAGCGCGCAGCCCCCAAGAAGGCCGCGAAGTAATTGACCTCAATCGGGCCGGTGCACGTGCATCGGCCCTTTTTCTTTGTCTGGAGATTCGTTCATGAGCACCACCACACTGGCTGGCACCGTCAACACCCAAGCCAACGTTTACTTCGATGGCAAATGCGTGTCGCACACCGTGACCCTGGCTGACGGCGTTCGCAAGTCTGTCGGCGTGATCCTGCCCTCGACCCTGACCTTCAACACCGGTGCCCCTGAAATCATGGAAACCGTGGCAGGCAAGGCCACCATCAAACTGTCAGGTTCCAACGAATGGAAAACTTACGGGGCAGGCGAAAGCTTCAATGTGCCGGGCAATTCGTCGTTTGAGATCAAAGTGGAAGGTGAACCCTATCACTACATCTGTCACTTTGGCTGAGCTGGGTTCTTGCGCCAAATTGATCGGCGCCAAGCGACAGTCATTCTGACCCCAACGCCGCTACCTTTGATGGAGCGGCATTTTATTTTGGGGCGTTCAAATCACAACGGGTTCGGGTTCAAGCCGAATGCCAAAGCGGCCGTACACGCTTTCCTGTATGGCTCGGGCCAGCGTCACCACCTCGGCGCCGCTGGCCCCCCCATGGTTGACCAGCACCAGCGCCTGCTTGTCATAGACCCCCGCACGTCCGATGGACTTGCCCTTCCATCCGCAGGCGTCGATCATCCATCCCGCCGCCAGTTTGTAGGTGCCATCGGCCATGGGGTAGTGAACGATTTCGGGATCACGCCCGATGATGTCTCGGCATTGTTCTTCGGTGACCACTGGGTTCTTGAAGAAGCTGCCAGCATTGCCGATCTGAGCGGGGTCCGGCAACTTGGCGCGTCGGATCTCGCATACCCAATTGAAGATCTGGCGGGCATCTGGTGCAGCGATGCCGGTTTCGTTCATCTTGCGCTCGATCTCCAGATAGCCGGTCACAGGCTGCCAGGGGCGGGGCAGGCGCAACCGGACTTTGGTGATCACGCTCTTGCCCGCCAGCAGGTTCTTGAAGATGCTGTCGCGGTAGCTAAACCGACATTGTTCCCGTGTCAGCGTGACCATCCGCCCGGTGATGAGGTCGACCGCATCCAGCGACTCAAACCGGTCCTTGAACTCGATTCCGTAGGCGCCGATGTTTTGAACCGGGGCCGCGCCCACGGTGCCCGGGATCAGGGCCATGTTCTCCAGGCCCGGCAGGTCGTGATCCAGGCACCATTGAACCGTGTCATGCCACGATTCGCCCGCGCCGATTTCGACAATCCAGGCATCGTCGCGGGTTTCGATCAACTCGCGTCCCTTGATCTCCATCTTGATCACGCAGGCCATCACGTCCTGGGTCAGGATCAGGTTCGATCCGCCACCGAGGATGAATTTGCGCGCATGGCCCAGCTCGGGGTGGTTGACAATCTGGCGCACCTGCGCTTCCGTGCTGACACGGACCAAGGTGTGAGCCTGCGAAGGCAATCCAAAAGTGTTGTAAGGACGTAGGCTGGTGCCTCGTTCGACGTCAAGGGGCTGGTGCATGGCAGAATTTTCGCAGACAAAGGAGAAATTCATGCCCAGTTTTGACGCCGTTCTCGATCCCAACCTGGTGGAAGTGCGCAACGCAGTCGACCAGACCACCAAAGAAATTGGCACCCGCTTCGATTTCAAGGGCACCAGTGCGGCCATTGAATTCAAGGAAAAAGAAAAGCAGATCGTCATCACTGGCGACAGCGATTTCCAGCTCGATCAGGTGCGGGACATCCTGACCAACAAGCTCACCAAGCGCAGCGTGGATGTCCGCTTCCTTGACATTGGCAAGGTGGAAAAAATCGGTGGCGACAAGGTCAAGCAGCCGATCACGCTGAAGGCCGGCATCGAATCCGAGCTGGCCAAGAAGATTCAGAAGGTCATCAAGGACAGCAAGATCAAGGTCCAGGCCGCCATCCAAGGCGATACCGTCCGGGTCACAGGCAACAAGCGCGACGACCTGCAGACCACCATGGCACTGCTGAAGAAGGAAATCACGGAAGCACCCTTGTCGTTCAACAATTTCCGCGATTGACCTCATCCATCCCGGGTTACGCTGCGGTCATGAAAGTTCATTCGATTGCATTCGTGGCGGCCGCAGTTCTGGGTTGGTTCTCGCAAACAGCCCTGGCGCAAAGCGTGGCCATGACCGGCGGTATGGGCAGCAAGGCGCTGCTCGTGATCAACGGTGGGGCTCCCAAGGCCCTTGCTGCGGGTGAAACCTACCAAGGCGTCAAGGTGGTCAGCGTCACGGCGGATCAAACCGTGGTGGACATCGGCGGCAAGCGCGAAACGGTGCCGCTGGGGGGCGCCCCGGTCAGCATTGGGGGTGGACTGGGTGGCGCGCAAGGGACGTCGATCGTGCTGACGGCAGGCCCGGGTGGCCATTTCGTGACGGCTGGTTCGGTCAATGGCAAGGCCACGCAGTTTCTGGTCGACACCGGCGCCACGGTGGTCGCCATGGGGGCCGACGAGGCGCGGCGGCTGGGCATTGCCTTTGAAAAAGGGCAGCGCACCTATACCAGCACCGCCAATGGCGTGGTGCCGTCGTTTCGGGTCAGCCTGACTTCCTTGCGGATCCAGGATGTTGAAGTCTTCAACGTCGATGCGATGGTGTCGCCCCAGCCGATGCCCTACATCCTGCTGGGTAACTCGTTTCTGACCCGTTTTCAGATGAAACGCGAAAACGACACCATGACCCTCACGAAGCGGTTTTGAATGGCGTGTCAGGCCGATGCCGATCAGGCAGCGGTCTGGTGCATGTCGTCTTCAAACTCAAAAGGATGGCTGGCCCGGTAGCTGGCCGCCGAACTCAACAGGCTCAATTCCACGGGGTCGTGAGCGCTGGTCAGGGTGATTTCGTCGCCAAACCGAGCTTTGAGGCGCCGCAGTCGACGCTGGTTGGCCAAACGCTTGCGGTTGTCCATCGCCAGCAGCCATTGAAAGAACTGCAGCCCGATCGGGCAGGTCGGATCGGCATCCATTTCACCGCGATAGAAGTAAGCGTCACCGCAATGCAGGAGCCAGCCCTCATCCGTGCGCACCGCTACCCCGCAGTGGCCTCGCGTGTGCCCGACCAAGGGCACCAGCAACACGTCGTCATCCGTACCCTGCAAGGCACGCACGCTTTCCATGCCGAACCACTTGTCGCCTTCCAAGCCGTGGCTCACCCACTTGGGGCCGTGGGCCCACTGCCGAGGCACGTAGCGCATTTTCTCCATCAGGCTCGAGCGAGTCAGCGCCGCCTGGAGTTCCGACGCGTACACATGGATATCGGCATGTGGAAAATCGGAAATGCCGCCGGCATGATCCAGATCGAGGTGGGTCGGGACGATGTGACGCACATCTCGTGGATCAAAGCCCAGCTCTCGGATCTGGTGCAGCGCGGTCTCGGATATCTGCAAATGTGGACGGCTCACGGCCCGGAAGGGGCCGCCCAGCGATTGCGGCTGGGCCACATCTGCCGTGCCCAAGCCGGTGTCCACCAGGATCAGACCTTGACGACCCTCGAGCAGCAGGCAGTGACAACACAGGTGCGCGGGAGCCATCCAGCCGCCTTCACCCGTGAGCAGGCGCCGGCCCAAAGGGCACATCGACCCGCAATTCAGGTGGTGAACACGCATGCCAAAACTCCTCATCGTCTTCGTGGCTGGCATCATCGCAGGACAATCCAGCAATTCCAAGCATTTAAGCAATTCTCGACATGCCGCCACGTCATCGTCTTCCCGCAGGGCACGACACCCTGGATCAGATCCTGTTTTCCCAGGGATTCGGCGCTCGCCGCGAGTGCGAGGGGCTGATCCTCTCGGGGCGCGTGTCGATTGGCGGCCAGGTGGTGGACGATCCGGACAGCGATTGGCCTACCCAAGGCTTGCGCTTCACCGTAGAGGGGCAGGAATGGGTCTATCACGACAAGGCACTGATCGTGCTGAACAAACCTGCGGGCTACGAATGCTCGCTCAAACCCGGAGCCTGGCCAGGCGTGCATAACCTGCTGCCCCTGCCATTGCGCCGACGCGGTTTGCAGCCGGTGGGGCGGCTCGATCAAGACACCACGGGCCTGCTGCTCATGACGGACGATGGCCCCTTGTTGCACAAATTGACCTCGCCCAAGCATCACGTCCCCAAAATCTATGAGGCCACCACCAAGCATCCCATCACGCAAGCCCAGTGCGACAAATTGCTGGCCGGTGTGCTGCTGGATGACGATCCCAAACCGGTCAAGGCCGAAGGGGTCGAGATTGCGGGTGAGTACCTGCTTCGCCTGACGCTCACCGAAGGCAAGTACCACCAAGTCAAACGCATGGTGGCAGCGGTGAGCAATCGCGTGGAGGCCCTGCATCGCAGCCAGATCGGGGATTTGATCCTCCCATCAGACATGGCCCCGGGGCAATGGCAATGGATCGATGACCCCGCCGTGGTGTTGCCCAAACGCGGCGCCAAGCAGGGATAATCGCCGACCATGCAAGTTTTTCGAGGCGTTCACCACGCGGCACTGGCACCCGCCTGTGCCCTGACCATCGGGAATTTCGACGGGGTGCACCGAGGGCATCAGGCCATGCTCGCCTTGCTGCGCAATGAGGCTCGGCACCGAGGCGTTCCGTCCACGGTACTGACGTTCGAGCCGCATCCTCGCGATTACTTTGCAGCCTTGTTGGGCAAGCCGGAGCTCGCACCCAGCCGTGTGGCCACCCTGCGCGACAAGTTGTCTGAACTTGAGAACTGCGGAGTCGACCAGGTGGTGGTGCTGCCGTTTGACAAGGCCTTGGCCAGCCTCCTGCCAGAAGAATTCGTCGACCGCATCCTGGTTCAAGGCCTCAAGGCCCGCTACGTTCTGGTGGGCGACGATTTCCGATTCGGCGCCAAGCGAGCGGGGGACTACGCCTTGCTGGACACCTTGGGCACGGCCAAAGGGTTCGATGTGGCGCGCATGAACAGCTACGAGGTGCATGGCGAGCGGGTGTCGTCTTCCCTGGTGCGCGAGGCCCTGGAGCGCGGTGACATGAGCGCCGTCGCGGCCATGCTGGGACGCCCCTACACGGTCAGTGGCCATGTCATTCACGGTCAGAAGTTGGGCAGAAGCCTGGATTGCCGCACCCTCAATGTGCGCTTTGGGCATCCCAAACCCGCGACCATGGGCATCTTTGCGGTCCGCACCCACGGGTTGGCCGATCAGCCCCTGGAGGGCGTGGCCAGCCTGGGCGTTCGGCCCTCGGTGGAAGAGGCCGGGCGGGTGCTTCTCGAGGTTCATTGCTTTGACTGGCCCTCCACGCTGGGCAGTGAAGGGGGCTACGGTAAAATCGTTCGGGTGGAACTGCTGCACAAACTCCGAGACGAAGCCCGCTATGACGGGCTGGACGCTTTGCAGGCGGCCATCCACAAGGACATCGCCGATGCGCGCGAGTTCTTTGAAGCCCAGGGTCGGCAAACCACGCGCGATCGAATTTGACGCTCGCGCTTCAACCCTGCTGATGCCTGGCCGCGGCCCTTTTGGGGTGATGCGGCTCACCTGATACCCGGGATGGCGGTGGCGACAACCCCCACCGCTGGCCCTTTGCTGAAGAATTTCTGCCATGAGCCAAGACAAGTCTGCCAAGCCCGAAAAGAGCGCCGAGAAAAACGCGGGGGAGAGCCAATACCGCGCCACCCTCAACATGCCCGACACGCCGTTCCCCATGCGGGGCGATCTTCCCAAGCGTGAGCCAGCTTGGGTCAAGGAGTGGGAAGACAAGGACATCTACGGCAAGCTGCGTGCGGCGCGCAAAGGCGCGGCCAAGTTCGTGCTGCATGACGGCCCGCCCTATGCCAACGGCAACATCCACATCGGGCACGCCGTCAACAAGATCCTCAAGGACATGATCGTCAAGGCCCGCCAGCTCAAGGGCCTGGACGCCATCTACATCCCCGGTTGGGATTGCCACGGCCTGCCCATCGAGAATCAGATCGAAAAGACCCACGGGCGCAATTTGAGCCGTGACGATGTGCAAGCCAAGGCCCGTGCTTACGCGACTGAGCAGGTCGATGGCCAGCGTACCGATTTCAAGCGCCTGGGCGTGTTGGGGGATTGGGCGCATCCCTACCTCACCATGAACTTCGGCAACGAGGCCAATGAGATCCGCGCGCTCAAGCGCATCATGGAACGAGGCTTCGTTTACCGTGGCCTCAAGCCGGTGTACTGGTGCTTTGACTGCGGTTCATCCCTGGCCGAGTTTGAGATCGAATACGCCGACAAGAAATCGCAGACGCTGGATGTGGCTTTCCTGAGCGCCGAGCCCGACAAGCTGGCCGCCGCCTTCGGCTTGAGCAAGCTGGACAAGGACGCCTTTGCGGTGATCTGGACCACCACCGCCTGGACCATCCCTGCCAACCAGGCCCTCAACATGCACGCCGAGTTGAGCTACGCCCTGGTCGATACGCCCAAGGGTTTGCTGGTGCTGGCGGAAAGCCTGGTCGAGAAGGCCACCCAGCGCTATGGCTTTGAAGCCGAGGCTTGCAAGGTCCTGGCCACCGCCCCCGGTGCCAAGCTCGAAGGCCTGACCTTCAAGCACCCACTGGCGCATGTTCATGAAGGCTACAACCGCGTCAGCCCCGTGTACCTGGCCGATTACGTCAGTGCCGAAGACGGCACGGGCATCGTGCACGCCGCGCCGGCTTATGGGGTGGACGACTTCAACAGCTGCGTGGCCCATGGACTGAAGTTCGACGACATCCTCAACCCCGTGCAGGGCAACGGCGTCTACAGCGCCGATCTGCCGCTGTTCGGCGGCCAACACATCTGGAAGGCCGCGCCGGTGGTGCTGGACACCCTGCGCGAGCATGGCCGTCTGCTGTCAACCAAAACCATCGAGCACAGCTACCCGCATTGCTGGCGCCACAAGACCCCGGTGATCTTCCGGGCCGCCGCGCAGTGGTTTGTGCGCATGGACGAAGGCGAGGGCGTGTTCACCCGGGACAAGGCCGACAAGACCCTGCGCCAGATCGCCCTTGATGCGATCGACCAGACCACCTTCTACCCGGAAAACGGCCGCGCTCGCCTGCGCGACATGATCGCCAATCGGCCCGACTGGTGTATCAGCCGCCAACGCAACTGGGGTGTGCCCCTGCCGTTCTTCCTGCACAAGGTCACCGGCGATCTGCACCCCGACACGATGGCGTTGATGGACCGCGCAGCTGACTTGGTCGAGCAGGGCGGGGTCGAGGCCTGGTCCAAGCTGGATCCGGCTGAATGGCTGGGGGCTGAGGCGGCCGAGTACAGCAAGTCCACCGACATCCTGGATGTGTGGTTCGACTCGGGCACCTCCTTCTTCCATGTGCTCAACCCCGCGCAAGGCAGCCACCCTGAGGCTGGCCACGACGAGTTGCACGAAGCCGATCTGTACCTGGAAGGGCACGATCAGCACCGCGGTTGGTTCCACAGCTCCTTGCTGGCCGCGTGTGCCATCTACGGCCGCGCACCGTACAAGGGCTTGCTGACGCACGGCTTCACGGTGGATGGTCAAGGCCGCAAGATGTCCAAGTCCGTGGGCAATGTGGTGGCGCCGCAAGAGATCAGCGGCAAGATGGGCGCCGAGATCATCCGTCTGTGGGCCGCGTCGACCGACTACTCCGGTGACCTGGGCATTGACGACAAGATCCTGGCCCGTGTGGTGGATGGCTACCGCCGCATCCGCAACACGCTGCGATTCCTGCTGGCCAACACCTCGGATTTCAATCCCGAAACGGATGCCGTGCCGCTGAGCGAGTTGCTGGAGATCGACCGCTACGCGCTGGCCCGTGCCTCGCAACTGCAAGAAGACATCCTGGCCCACTACGAGCGCTACGAGTTCCACCCCGTGGTGGCCAAATTGCAGGTGTACTGTTCGGAAGACCTGGGGGCCTTCTACCTCGACATCCTGAAGGACCGCCTCTACACCAGTGCTGCCAAGAGCCACGCCCGTCGTGCCGCGCAAACGGCGCTGTGGCACATCACCAACGGCATGCTGCGCTGGATGGCGCCGTTCCTCAGTTTCACAGCTGAAGAGGCCTGGAAGGACTTCCACGGTGGGGAGACCATCTTCACCAAAACCTACTGGGACTTCCACGAGGCGGACAAAGACACCGAGTTGTTGGCCAAGTGGGCGCGTATCCGCGCCTTCCGCGAAGAGGTCAATCGTCAGATTGAAGAAGTTCGCACCCGTGGTGAAGTCGGCGCGTCGCTGCAAGCCAATCTGTTTGTCACGATCAGCGCCGACGATCCGCGCCTGCTGGCCGATCTGCGCAGTCTGGGTGACGACCTGAAGTTTGTGCTGATCGTGTCGGCGGTTGAGTTGGCTGAAGGGCATTCGACTCAAATCGAAGTCAACCCCTCCAAGGCCGTGAAGTGTGAGCGTTGCTGGCACTACCGAGACGACGTCGGCGTCAACCCCGAGCATCCCACCCTGTGTGGTCGTTGCGACAGCAACCTCCATGGCACGGGCGAACACCGCGAGCACGCCTGATGGCCACGAAAAAAGCTGCATCTGGAAGCCAGGGCCTGTTGCCCTGGTTGGGCATCGCCCTCATCGTCATCCTGCTGGATCAATTCACCAAGGTGCTGATCCTGGGGCTCTTTCAGTATGGTGACAGCCATCGTGTGCTGTCCTTTTTCAACGTGGTCCGCGTGCATAACACGGGGGCCGCGTTTTCTTTCCTGGCGCACGCGGGCGGGTGGCAGCGCTGGTTCTTCGTGGGACTGGGGTTTGCGGCGACGGCGTTCATCGTCTACATGCTGCGTGAGCACGGCAATCAAAGGCGCTTTTCCTGGGCACTGTCGTTGATTCTGGGGGGGGCCATCGGCAATGTGCTGGATCGACTCATCCACGGGTATGTGGTCGACTTCCTCGATTTCCACTGGAACTGGTTGTCCCCGATGTTTCCGGGCGGGCATTTCCCGGCCTTCAACATTGCCGACTGCGGGATCACCATCGGGGCGGGGCTCTTGATCCTGGACGAGCTGGTCCGGGTGCGAAAAGGCTGAATCAAACGGCAATCGTTTGATACCTCTCGATTTCACGGATAGTGAGCGGGTCAAACTTGACTTAGTTTTAGCCCCATCGTCACTCCACGAATGAGGAGCGCATGGGATCGGTTGCTCGGCTTTCGCACCACGTCGTTTCCCGCCGTCGCCGGCATCGGCCCCGTCCGGCATTCCGGCGCTCGCGGCTGTGGTCAGAAGCACAGCACCATGTGCCTCATCCCAAGGTGCCTGAACCCCAAGCCGTGGCGGCCACCGCTGAGCCCGCCCTCGATCCCTTGGGGGGGCTGCAGGCGCACACCCACGAGCCCAGCGCGCTCGACTGGCCATTGGCTCCGGTGCGATTTGCCGACCCTTTCCGTTGGCTGGCGGCCGGCTGGCGGGATTTCACCCGGGCGCCCTTGATCGGCCTTTTCTATGGCGTCTGCTTCGTTGCCATGGGCTGGTTTCTGGTGGCCACCTTCCGTGCGGCACCTGAGTACACCCTGGCGTTGTCGGCCGGGTTCCTGTTGCTGGGGCCATTTCTCTGCCTGGGTATGTATCAGGCCAGCCGTGACCTGGGTGAAGGTAGGCGGCCAGGATTCTGGCGATCCCTGACCGCATGGCGCAGCGCCACAGGGCAGATCGGCATCTTTGCCGGCGTGTTGCTGGTGCTCGAGATGCTGTGGGGGCGGGCGGCGATGATCGTGTTCGCCATCAGCTTTGATGGCATCCCGCAGTGGGATGGCACCGTGGCCGACCTGCTGCATGGCGACAACCTGACCTTCTTGATCGCTTACAGCGCGGTGGGTGCCATTTTTGCGGGCTTGATCTATGCCGTCAGCGTGATCAGCATGCCGCTCATGATGGATCGCTCGGTGGACGCTGTCACAGCGGGCTTGACCAGCATGCGCCTGGTGCTCAGCCAAACCCCGGTGATGGTGTTTTGGGGCATGTTGATCACGGTCCTGATCACGCTGGCCATGGCCCCTGGCTTTCTGGGCTTGTTGGTGGTCGGGCCGGTCTTGGGGCATGCGTCATGGCATGCCTACAAGCAGGTCATGTCGTTGGTTGACGGCACGCCGTGATCAAAAGCCCCGACGGCGGCCCCCTCGTGGGCCACGCCCAAACGGTGGCTGACCGCGCCAATAGCGCAGCATCAGCCATCCTCCCAGCATGCCACCCAGGTGGGCAAAATGGGCCACACCCGACTGTGTCCCCGTGACGCCCAAAAACAGCTCCAGCGCACCATAAATCGACACGAACACCTTGGCCTTCATCGGGATGGGCGGGATCAGCGGCATGATGATCCGGTTTGGAAACATCATGGCGAAAGCCAGCAGCAAACCAAACAGCCCACCCGACGCCCCCACCGTGGGCATGCCAAAACCGCCAATCAAATTGAAAACCAACTGGCTGGCGGCCGCACTCAAGACGCTGGCGAGGATGAACTGGGCATAACGACTTCCGCCCCAGATTCGCTCTAACTCGCTACCAAACATCCACAAGCCCAGCATGTTGAAGAAGATGTGCCCCACTGAACCATGCAAAAAGGCGTAGGTGACCACCTGCCAGGGGGCAAAGAACGGGCTTTGTATCGGCCACAGCGCGAACCAGCGGAACAACCAGTCCCCCATGGTGAAGTTGAGGCAGTACAGCGCTACGTTGATCAGGATCAGGGCTTGGGTAACCGGAGGCATTGGAGGCATGCTGTGACAACAATCCGATAACGAGATGATCGCCATCATAGGCCAGGGCGCGGCACCTTTCGGCGGGGCGGGGCAATCTCCAGAATTGGGAAAAGCAGGCTTTTTGTCTCGTGAATTTT
The DNA here is from genome assembly GCA_028864885.1 of Burkholderiales bacterium. Taxonomy (GTDB): domain Bacteria; phylum Pseudomonadota; class Gammaproteobacteria; order Burkholderiales; family Burkholderiaceae_C; genus Aquabacterium. Next base: position 33,960 of record JAGWLR010000027.1, read on the forward strand.
CCTATTCCCCGTCACTGGGCTGGGACAAACTGCTGCATAGCTGAACCTGCGCTTTTGCAGGCGCATTCAAATCCTGGTTATTCAATCAAGTTGAGGAGACTTTCATGCAATGGTTTGCTGACTTGCGTTTGCGTATCAAACTGATCACGGCGTTTTCGGCAATGATGGCCATGACCATTTTCATGGCTCTGTTTGCACAAACTCATTTGTCAGCCCTCAATGGGAAAACAGCCGAAGTGTCCAATGTCTGGCTGCCCAGGGTGGCCGTGTTGTCCAATATGGATGCGGTCATCGGCGATGTTCACACTTTGCTCTTGCGTCAGATCACCACGGTTGATCAAGCACGTATCAACCGCAGGAATGCCAAATCAGCTGAACTGTTATCCGAATTCGCTCAGAACGAGCAGGCCTACTCGGTGCTGATTCGGTCCTCAGCTCACAAGGCTCATTGGGATCAATTCATGCAGGATTGGAACGCCTATCTGGGCGTTCGTGACAAGGTTCTGGCCTTGGCAACGTCGGGTGAGCGGAACCAGGCGGTTGAGATGTTCGAATCCCAGTCGGTGGATCTGTTTGACAAGGTCGGCAAGGATCTTGACTCTCTGGTCGAGCGCAACAGCCAAGGTGGCAAGGCCGCCGGACTGGAAGCGGAGCAAACCTACCGAACCGCCAACTGGGCCCTGTGGGTGAGTTTGGCCTTGGTGGTGGTAGTGGGCGCGACGGTGGCCATGGTCTTGGCCAACATGATGGCTCGTCCTCTGGAATCGGCTGTGGGTGTCTTGAAATCGGTGGCTGCCGGCGATTTGACGCAGCAAGTGCAAACGACCCGCAAAGACGAAATTGGTGACATGCAAAAGGCTTTGGCGCAGATGGTGTCGAGCCTGGCCGACACGGTCAACTTGGTCCGCACCGGGGCTGATTCAGTGGCCACGGCTTCATCGCAAATTGCTCAAGGCAACACAGACCTGAGTGCACGCACCGAAGACCAGGCATCCAGCCTTCAGGAAACAGCTGCAGCGGTTGAGGAAATGGCCGGAACGGTTCGCACCAATGCCGACAATGCACGCCAGGCCAATCAGCTGGCCAGTGCCGCTTCTGAAGTGGCCTCGCGAGGGGGCGAAGTGGTCACGCAGGTGGTCCAGACGATGAATGACATCCAGTCGTCCAGCCAAAAAATCTCCGACATCATTGGGGTCATCGACGGCATTGCATTCCAGACCAATATCCTGGCCTTGAATGCCGCTGTGGAAGCGGCGCGGGCGGGCGAGCAGGGCCGCGGTTTTGCCGTGGTGGCCGGCGAGGTGCGCTCCCTGGCTCAGCGCAGCGCGCAAGCCGCACGCGAAATCAAAACCCTGATTCACGATAGCGTTGAAAAGGTCAACGCCGGCAGCGCCTTGGTCAGCACAGCTGGCGCCACCATGCAGGATGTGGTGCACCAGGTTCGCAAAGTGACGGATCTGGTCGGTGAAATCGCCCATGCCAGTGCCGAGCAAAGCCAAGGCATCGGGCAAATCAATCAGGCCGTGTCACAGCTGGATCAATCGACCCAGCAGAACGCGGCCTTGGTAGAAGAGAGTATGGCCGCAGCCGAAAGCCTGCGCAGCCAGGCCAACAAGCTGGCCCAAGCTGTGACGGTGTTCAAAACCCACCAGGCCGCCACGGTGCACACGCAAGCCACTGAAGTGATTGTGCGTGCGCGTACTGCTGGCGTGGCTTCAACTGCATCGGGTATGCGCACGCCTGTCACTGCGACCAAAGTGACGCCGCCCCTGCCAGCCCCGGTCTCGGTTGCGTCCAACAGCGCGGGTGCAGATTCGGGCGATTGGGAAACCTTCTGACCGCATGGATACCTCTTCAATGCCTCGCCACACCTGCCGGTGTCGGCTCGTGTTGACAGTGCCCCATGGGCCTCGGGTTTGACTCACTGAGTTTGTGCTACAGTAGCGATCTTCATCGGATGCCCCGGTGGCGAAATTGGTAGACGCGCGGGATTCAAAATCCCGTTCCGCGAGGAGTGTCGGTTCGATTCCGACCTGGGGCACCACAAAAACGCGCAGCGATCGCCCGGATCCCTGCTCCGCGTTACCGGCGCCTTCCGCCTGACTCCCCCAAAACAACGGTTCGATTGAGCTCACGGCTGCCGCGGCTTTGCAGGCCTGAGACAATCACGTCTTTCCGAAGCCGAACCGATCTCCATGACCTATCCCACGCTCGAAGATGTCATTGGCAAGACGCCCTTGATCCAGCTCCAACGCGTTCCCGGTGCCGACAATGACGCGCGCGGCAACGTGATCCTGGCCAAGCTGGAAGGAAACAACCCGGGCGGGTCGGTGAAGGATCGCCCCGCGATCAGCATGATTCGTCGCGCAGAAGAGCGTGGCGACATCAAACCAGGCGATACGCTGATCGAAGCCACCTCGGGCAATACCGGTATCGCCTTGGCCATGGCGGCCGCGATTCGTGGCTATCGCATGGTGCTGATCATGCCGGAGGATCTGAGCATTGAGCGGGCGCAGACCATGAAGGCCTTTGGTGCCGAGTTGATCCTCACGCCCAAGAGCGGTGGCATGGAGTACGCGCGTGACCTGGCTGACCAGATGGTGCGCGAAGGCAAGGGCGTGGTGCTGGACCAGTTCGCCAATCCCGATAACCCGCGGATTCACTACGAAACCACCGGCCCGGAAATCTGGGCGGACACCCAAGGGCGCGTGACCCACTTTGTCAGCGCCATGGGCACCACAGGCACGATCACGGGCACCTCGCGTTACCTCAAGCAAGTGCATCCTTCGGTGCGCATCGTGGGGGCGCAGCCGACCGAAGGGTCACGCATCCCCGGGATTCGAAAGTGGCCCCAGGCTTATCTGCCCAAGATCTACGACCCTACTGCCGTCGATGAAATGATCTACGTGTCGCAATCGGATGCCGAAGACATGGCCCGGCGCCTCGCACGCGAGGAGGGGCTCTTCTGTGGCATTTCGGCTGCGGGTGCTTGCTGGGCCGCGCTGCATCTGGCGCAGAATCTGTCCAACGCCACGATCGTCTTCATCGTGTGTGATCGTGGCGATCGCTATCTCTCCACCGGGGTCTTCCCGGCCTGATCCCATCAGAGCAATGACCGCCATGGAAATTCACAAAGAGCTGGACGCGCGTGGGTTGACCTGTCCACTGCCTATCCTCAAGGCCAAGAAGGCCTTGTCTGATATGCACAGTGGCGAAATCCTCAAGGTTCTGGCAACCGACCCCGGTTCTATCCGCGACTTTCAGGCATTTGCCCGACAAACCGGCAATGATCTGGTTGGGCAGGAGACCGTGCGCAACAGCGATCGGGACGAGTTCATCCACCTGCTGCGTCGGCGTTGATCACCCCAGCAGATCGCCGCCTTGAGGGGCTTGCAGCCCCAGATGCCTGAAGGCGTTGGCCGTGGCAATGCGCCCTCTAGGCGTGCGTTGCAAGAAGCCTTGTTGGATCAAGTAGGGCTCGATGACGTCTTCGATGGTCTCGCGCTCTTCACCAATCGCTGCGGCCAAGTTGTCCAGACCGACTGGGCCGCCATCGAAGCGATGGATGATGGCCTCCAGCAGTTTGCGGTCCATCACATCAAACCCGAGCGGATCCACATCAAGCATGGCCAAGGCCTTGTCAGCCATGTCACGGGTGATCCGACCCGAGCCTTTCATATCAGCGTAATCGCGCACTCGCCGCAGCAGGCGGTTGGCGATCCGTGGTGTCCCGCGTGAGCGGCGTGCCACTTCCATGGCCCCATCCGGTTCAATCGGGGCGCCCAACAGGCCGGCCGATCGCGTCACGATGCGCTGCAACTCCTGAGCGGAGTAAAACTCCAGACGGGCCACGATCCCGAAACGATCGCGCAGCGGATTGGTCAGCATGCCCGCCCGCGTGGTGGCGCCCACCAGCGTGAAGGGCTGCAACTCAAGCTTGATTGAGCGGGCGGCGGGGCCTTCGCCGATCATGATGTCGATTTGATAGTCCTCCAGCGCGGGATAGAGGATTTCTTCGACCACTGGGCTCAGCCGATGAATTTCGTCGATGAACAGCACGTCGTGCTTTTCCAGATTGGTCAGGATGGCAGCAAGGTCTTTGGGCTTTTCCAGCACCGGGCCGGAGGTCTGCCTCAAGTTCACGCCCAACTCTGTCGCAATGATGTGGCTCAAGGTGGTCTTGCCCAAACCGGGAGGGCCGAACAACAGCACATGGTCAAGGGCTTCTCCGCGCTTCTTGGCGGCACCAATGAAGATTTCCAGTTGCTCGCGCGCTTTGGCTTGCCCGACATACTCATCCAGATCTTTCGGGCGCAGCGCGCGCTCCAAGGCCTCTTCGTTGGACGAGGCCGCGCTGCCTGTGACGATACGCGAGGCGATGTCACCCCCTTGAGAACTAGGGGCTTTTCGAGGGCTGGGCAAATCGCCAAAATCATCAGTCTGGATGCTCATGCAGGCGATTATCTCGCTGGGCGTCTGGTGGTATACGGGGTGTGCCTTGTTGTGAGTTGACAACAATAGTTCTTTTGGATCCGGGTTTATGACAACCTTGTCATCAAGGCGGCGGGAGAATTCTGGTGCAATTCGCCGAGATTCAGCGGAAACCCGATGTTTTTGATTCGGGCGGCAAGCTTGGCGACCCCCGTCAGCCCAACCGCTGATCCTTGAAACAACTTTGGAGAAGTCAATGAAAAAGACTCTGCTGGCTCTGGCTGCTTTGGCTGCAACTTCGGCCGCTTTCGCTCAATCGTCCGTGACCTTGTATGGCCTGGTCGACGTGTCCGTTGAAAAGGTCAAGACCGATCATCAAGTGAACAAGGTGTCCTCGGGCAACTTGGCCATTTCGCGCCTGGGCGTGAAGGGCTCCGAAGACCTGGGCGGAGGCATGAAGGCCAACTTCGTCTTGGAATCGGAAGTGAAAGCCGATACCGGCAGCGCTGATACCTCGCGCTTCTTCAAGCGCGGCGCATGGGTGGGCCTGCAAGGCGGCGCTGGTGAACTGCGTCTGGGTCGTCAAGACACACCTATCGGTGCGCTCGCTGGTGACACTTCGATCTTGGGTGGTCAAGCCTATGACGATCTGAAGATGGTCAATACCCGTGCAGCCGCTGGCTATCGTCGTGTCGATAATGCCGTCACTTATCTGCTGCCCACCGTGGTGGAAGGCGTGAGCGCGCAGTTGCAATATTCGACCACTGGCAATGGTCAAGAACAGTACGGCCAGGCCGGTAACCTCACCAAAAATTACGGCTTGAGCGTGAAGTACGCACAAGGCCCTGTGATTGCTGGTTTGGGCTATTTGTCTGTGGTGGATGACAACGCCACCCTGGCAGGCAACCAGCGTGCCAACGCCACTTTGGCTTTTGGTGGCTACGACTTCGGCACCTTCAAGGCTATCGCCTACTACGATGGT
>JAGWLR010000118.1 GCA_028864885.1 Burkholderiales bacterium
ACCCCACAGGCAAGACGCCTCCGCTCAAGGTGCTGGAGGTGTTGATCGAACTGTTCAACACCCTGCATACCTCGATGGCCAAAACCGTCTCACACAAGACAAGGCAGGAGCGCGCCCAGTTCCTTCGCCGATTCTTTCGAGACTTGAAGACGAAGGCCGGGTTCAAGACGGTGCCTGACCCACGCAACCTGGGGCAAAAGCACCTCCGGGCCATGGTGCAGGTCTGGCAGCGAGAGCACCTAGCCCCGGCGACGATCCAGACCTACCTGAGCTTTCTGCGTGGGTTGGCCATGTGGATGGGCAAGCATGGCTTCGTGCGATCACCAGACCACTATGGTTTGAGCATTGACGAATACCAGCGCCATGAGTACGCCAGCCGAGACAAGGGTTGGTCGACACAAGGGGTGGACATCGACACCGTGATCACCCAGGTCTGTGACCACGACCGCTTTGTGGGAGCCTCGTTGCGGCTGATCCGCGCCATGGGGCTGCGGCGCAAGGAATCGGTGCTCTTTCGGCCATTTGAGAGCATCGTGCCCTTCGAGTCCACGGGCCTGCCGCCCGAGGACAAGTTGGCGGATCGGTACGCCAAGATCAAGGGCAAGGGAGGCCGGGTGCGCCACATCCCGCTGGACAGCTCTGCGCGACTCGCCGCCGTGACATTCGCGCAGGGCGTGGTCAGCAGCCAGGATGCCCACATGGGCAACCCAGCCCATGACCTGCGCAAGAACCTCAGGCATTTTGACTACGTGTTGACCAAGTTCGGCATCACCGTGCGCGAACGGGGAGTGACCGCACATGGCCTGCGCCATGAGGCGCTGATCTCGCACTATGAGGCCCTGGCCGGGACCGCGCCCCCAGTGCGGGGCGGGCAGGTGGTGCCGCCGGAGCTGGACCGTCGGGCCCGGCAATCCGTGTCGAGGTTAGCCGGGCACGCGCGCATACGGGCTTCGGGGGCCTACCTTGGTGCGGTGCAGGTGCAGCGCCATCCAGGATCACGTGATGTGGATGGCATGAGCGACGCACCGCCAGAGCGGTCGTCGTGACAAACGCCAACGGCGCAGAGCCCTTGTCTGCGCCGGGTTGGTGGGAAAAGCTCTGTGAGCCTCAGGCCGCTGACTCCGCGAGTTCATCGACCTCAGAATGGGAATCGTCCAGGCTGGCCGTCTCGACTTCGCCTGTCGCCGCAACCGAGGCAGCTTGCCCCCTCAGGCATGACGGCAACCAACCCGACCCAACCAAGGCCAACTCGGCGGCCACCACGGCGGCATCCTTCTTCATACCTGCCAGCGGCGCTGCCGCGTTGATGTCCACCGCCTCTGTGACCACGTCCACCACGCGGCTCTTGGACACATGGTTCAGGTAGGAAGGGCCGTTGGCGGTCCACCAGCGGCGCATGTCCAGGCCCAAGGCCTGTGCCAGCACATCGGTGCGTTGGGTCGGTGACTCCACGCCCTGAATGCCTGTGACTGAGCACGCCACCGCCACGGTCAGCAGTTGGAGCACTGTGGCTTGGTCTTGCGCCAGCAACCACGGGAACACGGCATCCAGATCTTGGGGCAGCTTCTGCGCCCAGGCGCTGCGCTCGGCCTCCATGCGCAGCCATGCCGGGCTGGCCTCGATGTCATCGGCAGCAGATTGCAGCGCAGACTGGCTGTCCGTGACCGAGACATCCAGCACCTGTGGCTGCTGGTGGTAGCGATAGTCGCGGCTCAAGAACAGCTTCTGCGCCAACTGGGCCGTGAGCGCCACCAAGGCCACGTCCGGGCGGGCAATCAACTCAGCCTGTACGGCGGCGACCCGGTGTGCCGTCAGGCGGCGCATCAGCTTGTCAGAGTGAACCGGTCGAGCCTTGGCCGGTGGGCCGGACAGCATGTCACCTTGCCCACCGCACTCGCCTGTCTGCCCTGTGCCCTGGGTCAGGACATGGGCCATGGCGCTGCGGTCCTCCGGGCGGATCAGGCCACATTTCACCGTGGCCGCGCCGTTGTGCCCCACGTGGACCACGCACCCGGCCTGCGCCATCAGGTCGGCGGGCCACACGCTCAGTTCATCGTCGATGGCCTTGAGCCGCAATTGCAAGGCTGCTTGCTCGCTTTCAAGCTCCTGGTACACCGCGCCATCACCCTGATCGGCGTCATCGTCGTCCATGTCATCCAGCGCATCCAGACGCTGTTGAACGGCCTGCATCGCGGCCTCCAGTTCCGCCAGCGCAGTGGCCTCGTGCTCGGTGGGTTCGCGTCGCACTTTGCGCAACTCGACGTGGCCGTTGTACTCGTCACGGTCATAGCGCACTCGAACGTCCACCCACTTCCAGCCCTCGGCACGCACCTGCTTGGCCTTCTTGTTGAGCTTCTCCATGGCCAGACGTTCCAGCAATGGCGCGTCCAGCAAGTAAGCCTTCTTGTCGTCGTCGCTGAACAGGTCACGGCGCGTGGCCCCACCGGCCTTCTCGTATGCCTTGAGCGTCACGTACTTCGCCACCGGGTCACGGTCGGACTCGATGTCGCCCTGCGTCAGCAACTGACGCAAGTAGTCGGGGCGGCGGTTCCATTGGGGCAAGCCAGCCCAGGCCTGTTCCTGCTTTTCGTGGTCATCGACCGACGCCAGCACCATCAGGCATTCCAGGCTGATGTCATCCGCCCGGAACTCGTCCATCAGCTTGGGCGACACGCTTGCCAGCTTCATGCGGCGCTTGACCACCAAGGGTGTGACGCCAAAGGCCGCTGCCACCGTCTCGACGGACTTGCCCTCGCCCAACAGGCGAGAGAAAGCAAGGTACTCGTCGGCGGCATGCATGGGCACGTGAAAGATGTTCTCGGACAGGCTGGCCATCAGCGCCTTGTCAGCAGGCACGATGAGGATGGGCACAGGGTAGTTGTCGGGGATATCGCCGTTGCTCATCAGCAAGTTCAGCGACTCCAGGCGACGGCCACCGGCGCACACTTCAAACAGGCCACGCGGGCCCTTGATGACGATCAGGTTCTGCAACACGCCGCAGTCCAGGATGGACGCGGCCAACTCGGCGATGCTCATCTTGCTGGTGCTGCCGCCTGGGCGCACCTGATGGTCTGCCGACAGCACCAGCTTGTTCAAGGGGGCTGTGGTGCGGGGGGATGCCGCGATCACGGCATCGATCTCTGCCTTGGTGAATTTCATGAGGGGCTCCTGCACGGTTGAGGGACATGCCTTGTGCGCGTCCATGCATTCAGAATCTCATCCGCCCCTCTGAAATCAAGGTCGTGGACATGGCCGTCCACAGGCCCTCAATCCACTCCACCCATCGATCCACAAGGAACTTTGTGGCCGCAACCCTTCCTTGAAGCGCTGTACCATTTCCACTGTTTCGGTCTGGTTGCCACGCGCGCAGATCACCCACCCTTGATCGGTCAGGACACGCTGTAAGTACGCGCCGATATTCACCGACGAGGTCTTTCGTTGAACGCATCGGCTACCGCTCCGCTTTCTGTCCTGCGCTTCTGGCGTGACCTGGAAGTCTTCAACATCCCCACCGCACCATCGGCCAAGGACAGCAGCGACCAGGTCAAGATCGTCACGCTCAGGCGCGGCGATGTCCTGCCTTGGCAACACCCTCACTTTCAGCCAACACAAGAGCATGGCTACGTCCATGTCGTCTATGTGGGCGTGGCCGACACGGAGGACCTCTCCCGGTTGATGCTGCAATCGGTGTTCCCCGAGGAAGACCTCAGCGAGCGCGAACGCCAGCGCGCAACCGGAAACGGCTGGCTTGCTGCCTTCGTCGCCAACGAAGATGGCCACCCCAAGCTCGACAGCTACCTGCCTGCCAGCTTTGCACACGGGGTCGATGCGCTGTGGCATTCCGAGCCGCTGGAGAACGTCAACGCCCGACTGGCACGTGCCACCGATGAGTTCGGTCAACGACGCCACCACCTTCGGCCCGTCGCCACCGACGCGCAGCAAACACCGACCACTGGCCAGCCGGACACCCCACCAGCGCCAAACCCCTTGACCTGGGGCGATCTGGACGAAGAGTTGCGCGCCGTGTGCAAGCTGCTGGGCCCAGGGGCCGATGCGGCTGGTCTGGACTGGCGTGTGGTGGTTCGGGTGTCACGGGTCAAGCGCCGTTTCCTCGACGACAGCCTCAACGCCGCCATCGACTACCTGAACTCCTTCTACCTGGATGACCTCAACCGCCTGATCACTCAGGGGGGCAAGAACAAGCCTTTTGGCAAAGCCCTGAGCACTTTTCTGGGCGCGCCCATAGCACCCGAACAACGCATCGACATCCTGAACGACCACGCGGCCATGGGTGAACTGGTGAGCGTGGCCCGCTTGCCCAGCGCTCGTTGGCCAGCCTCACCAGAGGCCCCGCTGGTGCTGGCTCAGCAGGCCGCGGTGGCCCAGGTGCTCAGCACCTTGGGACGCGATGGCGGCACGCTGGGCATCAACGGCCCACCGGGCACGGGCAAGACCACCTTGCTGTGCGACGTGATCGCCGAGGTGGTCACAGAGCGCGCACGCAAGATCGCCGCGCTCAGCCGCCCCATCGAGCTGTTCGAAGACAGCGTGAGCGTGGCGGGCAGGAATTTCTTCCCCCTCAAGGCCAAGGTGGTGGGCGGCTCGTCCATCGTTGTGACCAGCACCAACAACAACGCGGTCAAGAACATCACGCAAGAGCTGCCTGCACGCGAGAAGGTGCACAGCGACTTTGCCTCGGCCACCTACTTTGACGAGGTGATCCGAGAGGTGTTCGCGGCCCAGAAGGTGGTGGACGACGACAAGCAACCCATCGACTGCTGGGGCCTGGTGGCTGCCGCATTGGGCAACGCCGGGAACCGCCGATCTTTCGCCCGGGGATTTTTTCGGGACGAAGCGCGTCAGGCACCCAACACCGAGACGTCATCGCCCGGCAATGCACAAGTAGACGATGCCCCAGGTGCGGCCGCTCAAGCTAGCACGCCTGCGCCCGCCGATCCGTTGCCACCGTCGATCAAACAACTGCTGGAAGCGGCCAGCAACGACTACACGCGCTATCAGGGCGAATGGCATGCGGCCAAGAAGTCCTTCCTGGCGCTGCTGGATGACTTCGATGCCCGCCGTGGCGTCTTGCTTCAAGCTGAAAAAGCGGCTCAGCGGATCGATGCCTGCCAACTGCGGGTCAATGCCCAGCGTGATGCCGTGCAGGCCCTGGCCGAAGCCATCGACCAAGCCAGCCGCCACCTCAAACAGCTTCAGGACAACAAGGCCATCCAGCATGCCTTGGTCGATTCCCGCCGGGCCACGCTCGACCAGGCGCGTTCACAATGCCTGCCCAAGCTTTGGGACAAGCTGTGCGCTTTGTTTGGGCAGGACACCGAACGCATGAAGACGCTGCGCGCCACGCTGGTCGAGCCCACGCTGGCCTTCGCACAATCCACCGAAGCGCTGGCCCAACTGGCGCAGGATGGCGCCATGGCCGAGGCACGGCTTGAGCAACAGCGCGAGGCGCACCGCACCCAGGTCTTGACACTACAGGGTTCCGAGCGCGAACTGCAAGGCCACCAACGTGCGCTGAAAGCCGGACACGACGCCGGGGCGCGGCACTTCCCCAACGCCAGTTTCTGGCAACTGCCCGCCGATCAGCGCCATCGCGCGTCGGTGGCGGTCAGCCCCGCGCTGGACGCACTGCGGGCTCGCATCTTCCTGCAAGCCATGGAGCTGCACCGACTGACAGTGCTGGCCAACGCAGGCAAGTTCATCGGCAACCTGCGCGCCGTCAACGGCATGCTCACCGGTTCGCTGAAAGACAAGCTGTCCTTGGAGCAGCGCCCCCTGTTGTGGGACGCCTTCTTCTTCATCGTGCCGGTGGTCTCGACCACCCTCGCCTCATTCGACCGCCTGTTCGCTGGCATGGGTCAGGACAGCCTGGGCTGGCTGCTGATCGATGAGGCAGGACAAGCCACCCCGCAATCTGCAGCAGGTGCCATCTGGCGCAGTCAGCGGGCAGTGCTCGTGGGCGATCCCTTGCAGATCGAACCCGTGTTCACCGTGCCCCTGATGCTGGTCGAAGAGTTCCGCCGCCGCCACGCCGTGGACCCCTTGTGGTCACCCAATGACGAATCGGTTCAGACCCTGGCCGACCGTGTCACCCGGCATGGCTCCTGGGTCGCATCCCAAGTCACGGGCACCGTCGTAGATTCGGAGAAGGCTCAGCCCATTTGGACAGGCATGCCCTTGCGCACGCACCGTCGCTGCGACGATCCCATGTTCAACGTGGCCAACCGCATCGCCTACGCCGAACAGATGGTGCATGGCCGTGTGGACGATCAAGGCCAGCCTGAGAAAACGAAGTTCACCTGCGTGCTTGGTGACAGCGCCTGGCTGGACGTTCGCGCCACCCGCGCCAGCCATCCGGTCGTCGAAGACGAACTCCATGTCCTGGTGAACTGCCTGCGCCAACTTCAACAGCAACCGGCGTTCACACCTGCCAGGAAGGCCGGAGGCAAGGACAAGGCCGCCAAGGTGTTCGTGATCTCGCCGTTTCGCAAGGTCAAGAACGCCTGCATCAAGCGGATCAAGGATGCAGGGTTGGGCCAGATCGAATGCGGAACCGTGCACACCTTCCAGGGCAAGGAAGCAGAAATCGTGTTCCTGGTGCTGGGCACGGCCCCTGGTCAGGCCGGGTCAGGAGCGCGTGCCTGGGCCTCGGGCAAGCCCAACCTGCTGAACGTGGCCATCACGCGGGCCAAGCATCGCCTGTATGTGATCGGGGATGCCTCGCAATGGGGTGGACTCAACCACTTTGACCAATTGGCCGAAGACATGCCTGCCCGACAAACCCCATCAACGCCCCGGTCGTTTGACGCCATTGCTCATGAAGCCCGCCTCTAGATGTTCAAAGCGTGTCCATGTGTCTTTCTTGAGGAAGGACACCGTCGCATCGTCATCCAGCCCTTGGCGAAAATTCATTTCCTCCTGAATGATCGCATCGGCAATGGCGATGCACCACTCAGGCGCGTACTGGGTTTCGTCTAGAAGAACGTTGTCTTGGCGCCCGGAATTCACCGCCAAGCAGGCTTTGTCCCACCAACGAATCACCCTGAGCAGCTCGTCCTTCAGACCAGGCTTCTCTGGGAGTTTCCCAGCTATGCACGATGTGCTGAGGGCATCAATGGCTGAGCGACGAGCGAGTTGCTTCAGCCGGTCCTCCTCATGATGCGCTTCACACAAGCCTCCCAGGAACGGAGCCTCCTCACAGCCCCATCGTCTGCAGGTCAGCGTTTTCTTTCTTCCCACGTTGTACCTTTCGTGTTGACACCAGTTGCGTCAGCTGCGCAATCCAAACACATCATTCGCAGCAAACAACAATGTCGGTCCCGGGCACCATGCCGCCTGGTCATCCGACGGCAGTTCATGGGGAAACGGCACCATGTTGAGTTCGTAGAGGTGCAGCATGCCTTCTATGGGCATGTAACTGCCATCCAGCTTTGAACACGTTGGGCAAGCATGGCGTGAGCCGACGGCATGCACGTCATGGTTCTTCAACATCCTGGATCGCCGCAACACCTCATAGTTGCGACTGAGGGCCCGAACGAAGCCGCCGACAGCTAAGTTGTCGCAAACCCCCATGAGCGCGTCCAATCCTTCGTTGGCGACCCGATAGTCAGGTGATGACGCCATGAACAGTGCGTCCACAATAGGCATACAGCCCAAGGTAAGACCTGCCAAATCCGGCATGAAGCTCACTTCACTGAGGGTTGGCAAAAAGCGGTTGAAATCGGGGGCACTCATGTGATACCCATTGAGCTCGATATCCCGTTCCTGCGCGATCAAGCGGTTGGCAGCATCGACCCGGTCTTGCTCCATCTGGAAAGGGGACCGTCCTGCCTGACGCGCCTGGACGATCTGAGCCAGCGTCTCCGCCTCCACCTTGTCCATCAGACGTTTGTAATCAGGCTCGGTCAGGGTCAGATACGCGCCGACAAGTCCATTGATCTCAGTCCTGATCTTTTGCTTGTACCGCTCTTCCTCAGGTGTCAGATGCATATGCCTT
>JAGWLR010000119.1 GCA_028864885.1 Burkholderiales bacterium
GAAATCCTGCAAGATCCGATGAACCCCGATGCCTCGCAAGCTTTGGCGACCACCGCCGAACAGTTGCAAGCGCAGGCCGCTTTGCTGCAAGCCATGGTGGCCAGCTACCGTCTGGCCATGGGGGCGAGCAAGACGCGGGCTTCTGGCAGTGAGGCGGCTCAGAGCGCTTTGGCGGAATGCACTTCCTGATCAAGCCAGGCGATGACGCGGGAAATCTCCTGGTCTAACTGAGTGATCAGCGCTTTCAAGGCAGCCTCGTCGTGCTCCTGAAAGCGTTGTTCCAGTTCTTCGCATAACTGCCCCAATCGTGTGGCGCCGACGGCTACAGCAGCCCCTTTGATTCGGTGAGCCTGAGCTTTGGCCGCTTCGTGGTCTTGCCGTGCCAGGTCATGCAGTTTGTCGAGATCGCCACGCGTGGTTTGAATGAACTGCTCGGCCAGCATGGTCTTGAGTTCGTCTTCGCCGCCGGTTTGGCGCTCCCAGTAAGCCGTGTCGATCGGGCTGTTGTCGGGTTGCGTATCAGTCTCGACCGGATCAGGGGTGTCGTCTTGGGTGGGCAATGCCGGTCCCCACTTTTTCAGCATGGCGCTGAGCACGGGCATCTGCAGCGGCTTGGTCATGTAGTCGCTCATGCCGGCGGCCTGACATTTTTCAGCCTCGCCCTGCAGGGCTGCCGCGGTGCAAGCCAGAATCGGTAGGGCCTGACGGCCGGTCTGGGCCTCTTCTTCGCGAATCGTGCGCGACAGTTGATAGCCATCCATGCCGGGCATTTGACAATCGGTGATCAGCAAGGCCAGTTTGTATTGGTGCGTCATCTCTAGCGCCTGCAGACCATCTTCTGTCGACACACAGGTGTAGCCCAACAAAGTGAGCTGACGGCTGAGCACATAGCGGTTGATCGGGTGATCGTCGACGATGCCGATCAGACAACCTTGTGCCTGGGCCTCTTCCACGCTGAGCAGGTTGACAGGTTTGGCCGCACGCTGAACCTGCTTGGCGAGGTCCTCCACATGGGTCGAAATGGGCTGGGCGTCGGTGATGTCCAGGGGCACATCGACCGAGAACGTGGTGCCTTTGCCGGGGGTGCTCTTGAGCGAGATGCTGCCGCCCATCAACTGGCACAGGCGCTTGCAGATGGCCAGCCCCAAGCCAGTGCCACCAAAGCGCTTGGCCGTGTCGGCTTCCGCTTGTGAAAACGCGCTGAACACCTTCCACTGCGAAGCCAGCGGGATCCCGATGCCGGTGTCGATCACGTCGATGCGCAACTGAATCTGATCTTTGCCTTTGGCCAGGCCTCGCGCCTTGATGGTGACGCCACCTTCTTTGGTGAATTTCAGCGCATTGCTGATCAGGTTGCTCACGATCTGGCGGATCCGCAGCGGATCGCACATCACGGCCCGGTCCACCCCTGACACTTGCAGGTCCAGCGTCAGGCCTTTGCTGCTGGCTGTGTCGCGATACAGATTGATCACTGACCCCAGCAATTGAGACAGGTCGACCGGTTCGGGGTTGATGTCGAGTTTGCCGGCCTCGATTTTCGAGAAGTCGAGGATGTCGTTGATGATCCCCAGCAAGGCATTGGATGCCTCGCGCATCGCATTGACCTGTTCGCGCTGGTTGTCGTCCAGTTGCCCCAGGGACAGCAAATCCAGCGTGCCGATCACGCCGTTGAGTGGGGTGCGGATTTCATGGCTCATCGAGGCCAGAAAGTCTTCTTTCGCCTTGGCTGCTGCTTCTGTCTTCGTCATTGCGATGCGCAACTGGGCATCCGTTTCCTCGATCTGGGTGCGCAGCGATCGCTCGGATTCGAGGGCCTTGCGTACCCCATCGAGCAAATGGTTCATGCCATCGACCAGCACCCCCACTTCGTTGCGCTGCAAATGCCGGGGCAAGGTCAACGTCGTGGCCTGGCCCGGAGTGATCCGGTTGAGCTGCTTCACCACCGCCGCCAGTGGGTCGGTCAAGGTCCGGCGGATCAGGGCCATCGAGATGATGGCGGTGGCCACGATGATCCCTGCCATCCAAGCCACCATCGTCAAGGCCGATTCACGCGCCTTTTGGGCAATCCATTCGCGATTGGGCTCGACCGACAACTGCCCGACGATCTCGTCTTCGCTGAACGGTGAGCGAATGGGTTCGACCAGTGCGGCGGCCCTGTTGGGGCTCGACCCGGGCCGTTCACTGACGATCTTCAAGCCTCGGTTGCCTGTCAATTCGGCGCGTTCCACAACATCGTTTTTCAGCAGACCGTCGATCGCATCCTGCCCGATTTGCTGGTTGTTGGCGAAGGTGGCAATGGCTGCGGTGTTGTACACCGTGGCCATCAGGCTTTTGATGAGTGAGCGGCTTTCCTCTTCCGAGCGTGAAGTCTGTACATGAAAGACCAGCAAGCCTGATAGCGACGCAAGAACGAGCGTCGTGACCGCCGCAATGAAGGCCAGATAGGCTTGAAGCGAGCGGCGAAAGACCTTCATGGGGCAGACAGGGTCAAGATCACCCGCAATCCCATGCTCTCGGGGTCGGGTACGGTGCTTCGGTCAACATAGCCCACAACGCCCGGGTTGTTCCGAACGGTTTCCAGCACCGCTTCGGCATCCGTCGCATTTTCTGGCGGCGAGCTTTGGCCTGTGAAGAGCAGGCGGGCCCAATAGGCGTTGATGTCGGTGATGGCTTTGCCGGTCAGCGCTTTGTAGAAACGCGCCCGCAGCGGCGAAGCAGCGGGGTTGTCCAGGGGCGTCACGGCTTGCCCATTGGGCAGGTGCCGGGTCCGACCCAGAAACAGGTCGGCAATGTCCCGATTGTTGATCGTGGGCGGGGCCGGCACTTTCGCACTGATCACAACCAGGATGTTGCCGGTGTTCTGGGCCACCGCAGGGGCCATCCAGCAAGCTGAGATCAGCGCCAGGCAAGCAATGAGCCAGCGGCGAAGGGGGTTTAGTGTGGTGAGGCGCATCATCGTCAGAAAGCAAAATCCAACGTGGCGGACCACACATGCTTGGGCGCACCATTCCAGGGTACGCTGCCATAGCCCCACATCTGGGTGCCGTCTACCGACACCACAGTTCGATCCCATTGCAGCTTCAGTGCCATGTGATCAGCAAAGTCCCATCTCACGCCTGCCGAGGCGGTGTATTGATCTGTGTGCGTCGCCCGATACGCATCAACCAGACTCGCCGCCAGTGGCTCCAGACCGAATCCGGGCGGAGGCGCCGCCAACTTCAATTGAGTCAGATCCCAACTGCGCGCGAAGCTCACGAAGGGCAACCATTTATCGATACGCTTGCCGACGGACCAGTAAGCACTGATGCCTTGTGGTGAAAACTGGGTTTGGGATTTCGTGAAGGCCACTTCTGAAGCCAATTGCCAGCCATCGTGATCCCACGTGACCCCGATCACGCTGTAACTGAGGTCCTTGCCTTTGAGCAGGAGGTCATCGCTGAATTGCGCGCCACTGGGCCACAAGGGGGCTGCAGCTTGCAGGTAAGGGACGAGTTGCGCGAACGGCGCGTTGCGGGTGAAACTCAATCGCGTGTGATACGCCCGCAAGCGCCATTCGTCGGACTCCCACGCCGCACCGATGCCCAAAATATGGGCGCCCAGCTGGTAGCTATCTGATCCCCAGGGCATCCCCGAGTGAGTCATCCCTCCATACAGCTTGGTCTTGAGGTGCCCTTCGCCCACGCGGAAGGTCTGGACCACATCGCCACCATCCAACGAGTAAAACGGAATCCACCCGTAGAACTCGGCCGGGGGGCGAACCCAGTGATAGGCATAACCGACGTTGCGATAGTCAGACAACATGAAGGTGGCCAAGCCGATCCGCCCCAGTCGGACCTCGGTGTCATCGGTCGGCCGATACTTCACGAAGGCCCACTCGACTGAGTTGAACACCCGGTTGTCCGCCTTTTCTCTGGCCACCACCTGGCCGACCCATTCCAGTCGATCGGAGGATTGGTAGTTCAGCTGCAGCCCCAGCCGCGAGTCGGCGCGCTCGTGGTGGTGCTCGAGACGATTCAGGTTCTGTCCCAACTCCCGGCGGAACTGCAAATCGTCCGGGCCATTGCTGAGCCAGTAGCCCAAGGTGCCAAAGCCGCTCAAACGCAAGCCCGAGCTTTTGGGGGCTGGGGCAAGGTTGTAGGTAGACGATTCTTCAGCGTGGGCCGGGCCAGCTTGGGTCATGCCAAGCAGACACGCGCAAAGCCATCCCATCAAGGATCTGGATTGGGGCCGCGGGGCCTTGGGCACGGTGCGCATCATGGACGAGCTGCATCCTCTTCAAGGGGGCAGGGTGTCGCTCAAACTGCCAACGACACCGGAAGCCGCAGTTTAGGCGGCGGGCTTCCATGCGTATCGGTTAAACCGCGTTCATCCTGAGGGGCAATTTGCCCAAGAAGTCACCGATTGGGCGGCGTATGGGCAGTTTGGCGCAGCAATTCCAGCGCTTCGCCCGACCATTTCGCCCAGCCTTCCTCGAACATGATTCCGGTTTTGAGGATCATGTGCTGAATCCGTGCCTCACGGCTCAGCACTTTCTCGGGGGGAAAGTCGCGGGCCTCGATGGCCCGGTAGGCCGCCAGCTTTTGTTCGTGCGTGGCTTTGCGCCGGGCGATTTCGTCTTCCAACCCCAAGGGCCCCAGGACGGCGTCGGCGCGCAGTCGCACCATCAGTTCTTCTCGCATGTCCTGCGGGGGAGAGGGCTCACGAGCCCAGCGCTCCAACTCGACCTTGCCCGCATCCAGCACACGGTAGTTTTTCTTGCGGGTTTTGCCGCCATCCGGGGCCGCTGCCGATTCGATCCAGCCGGCCTTTTCCATGCGGGCCAGCTCGCGGTAGATCTGCTGATGCGTGGCGCGCCAGAAGAAGCCGATCGACTTGTCGAAGCGTCGGGCGAGGTCGTAACCAGAGGATGACTTCTCCAGCAGAGATGTCATCAATGCGTGTGAAAGGGACATGTCCCGAGTCTAAGGGGGTGAATCCAACTATGCAACCAGTTGCATAAACGAGAAAGGTCGCATACAGTCATGCAACTGGTTGCATAGTTGGGGCTGCGTCCCTGGGTGACCGGGTTATCTTTCACGATCTGACAACTGAACCGCTTTCAGGACACGACATGACTGCTTTTCCCAATCTTCTGAAACCGCTTGATCTGGGCTTTACCACGCTGAAGAACCGCGTGTTGATGGGTTCGATGCACGTGGGCCTGGAAGAGGCCAAGGACGGCTTCCAGCGCATGGCTGCTTTCTACGCCGAACGCGCCCGCGGTGGCGTGGCCCTGATGGTGACGGGCGGCATTTCGCCCAACGACGATGGCCGTCCATATCCCGGTGGTGCCCGCCTGGCCACCGAAGCCGAAGCCGAGCAGCACAAGGTCGTGACCCAAGCCGTGCACGAAGCCGGCGGCAAGATCGCGATGCAGATCCTGCACTTTGGTCGCTATGCCTACCATCCCGGCCTGGTCGGCCCCAGCCCCATCAAGGCTCCTATTGCGCCGATGCCTCCGCGTGAGCTGACCACCGCCGAGGTCTATCAAACGGTGGAAGACTTTGCCAACTGCGCCGCCCTGGCTCAACAAGCCGGTTACGACGGCGTCGAGATCATGGGCTCCGAGGGGTACCTGATCAACGAATTCATCGCGGCACGCACCAACCAGCGTACCGACGAGTGGGGTGGTTCCTACGAAAACCGCATGCGTTTCCCGGTCGAGATCGTCAAGCGTGTGCGTGAGCGCGTGGGTGCCAACTTCATCATCATCTATCGCCTGTCGATGCTGGATCTGGTCGATGGCGGCTCTGACTTCGACGAAGTGGTGCAACTGGCTCAAGCCATCGAAAAGGCTGGCGCCACTCTCATCAACACCGGCATCGGCTGGCACGAAGCCCGTATCCCCACCATCGCCACCAGCGTGCCGCGCGGTGCCTTTGCCTGGGTGACCAAGAAGATGAAAGGCAAGGTCGGCATCCCCCTGGTGACCACCAACCGCATCAACACCCCTGAGGTGGCCGAGCAGATCCTGGCCGATGGCTGTGCCGACATGGTCTCGATGGCTCGCCCCATGCTGGCTGACCCCGAGTTCGTCAACAAAGCCGCCGCTGGCAAGCCCGAAACCATCAATACCTGCATCGGCTGCAACCAGGCCTGTCTGGATCACACCTTCAGCGGCAAGATCACCTCGTGCCTGGTCAACCCACGTGCCTGCCACGAAACCATCCTGACAATCGAACCTGCGTCTGCCAAGAAGCGTGTGGCGGTTGTGGGCGCAGGCCCCGCTGGTTTGGCTGCCGCGACCACCGCAGCCCGCCGTGGTCTGGACGTGACCTTGTTCGAAGCCGACAGCGATGTGGGCGGCCAATTCAACGTGGCCAAGCAGATCCCCGGCAAGGAAGAGTTCTACGAAACCCTGCGCTACTTCCGCAATGAGATCAAGGCCACTGGCGTCAAGACCCAGTTCAACACCCGCGTGACCGCAGAAGACCTGATCAAGGGCGGTTTTGACGAAGTGCTGCTGGCCACCGGTGTGGCTCCCCGTACGCCTGCCATCGAGGGAGTCAATCATCCCAAGGTGTTGAGCTACCTGGAAGTGCTGCGCGACAAGAAGCCCGTGGGCAAGACCGTGGCCGTGATCGGTGCGGGCGGCATTGGCTTTGACGTGTCCGAGTACCTGACTCACGAGGGGGACAGCCCTGCGCTGAATCTGGCCAAGTTCAATGACGAGTGGGGCATTGACAGCGATTACACCAACCGCGGTGGCGTCAAGGCGCCACACCTGGAAAAAGCACCTCGGCAGGTCTACCTGCTGCAGCGCAAGACCAGCAAAGTGGGCGACGGTCTGGGCAAGACCACCGGCTGGATCCATCGCACCTCGCTGAAGAACCGCAATGTTGAAATGATCGCGGGTGTGACGTACAACAAGATCGATGACGCTGGCCTGCACATCACCGTGGGCGGCAAGGACATGGTTCTGCCGGTTGACAATGTGGTGCTGTGTGCGGGGCAGGAGCCCTTCCGCGAACTGCAGGCGGGCCTGGAAGCCGCTGGCAAGAAGGTGACCCTGATCGGTGGTGCCGATGTGGCGGCCGAGCTGGACGCCAAACGCGCCATCAAGCAAGGCACCGAAGTCGCTGCGGCACTGTGATCCACTGACAGGAGAAGGTCATGAGCACTTCGCTGAACAAAAAGCTTCAACCCTCGGTGGCCGCGGCGCTCGCCCAATGGCACCACATGCTGGAGACGCGAGACTTGAGCCAATTGCGCAGCTTGCTGCACGATGACGCCGTGTTTCGTTCGCCCATGGCGTTCAAGCCCTATGTCAGTGCCGAGGCCGTGACCTTGATCCTGTCCACGGTGATTCAGGTTTTCAGTGACTTTCAATATCACCGACAATTTGCTTCGGATGATGGGCTCAGCGTGGTGCTGGAGTTCAGCGCCAATGTGGGCGACAAGTCTCTCAAGGGCATCGACATGATTCGTTTCGACGAAACGGGCAAGATCGTTGACTTTGAAGTGATGATTCGCCCCTTCAACGCCCTGCAGGCCTTGGGTGCCGAGATGGGAGCCCGCCTGGCCGCCTATTTGCCCGCATACAAGGCCAAGCTCTGAAACAGGATTCGTTCATGAACTTTGACACCGTCAGCGTTTCGCTGGATCAACACGTCGCCACCGTTCGCCTGAATCGGCCGGAGAAGGCCAACGCGATGAATGCCGAAATGTGGCAAGACATCCGCAAGGCCTTCACCTGGATTGACCAGAACGTGGATGCTCGCGTGGCCATCATCGAAGGCGAAGGCAAGCACTTCACCTCGGGCATCGATTTGCAGATGATGATGGGCTTGCTGCCCTCGATCAAAAACGAGTGCGAAGCCCGCACCCGTGAAAACCTGCGCCGCGTGATCCTGGACATGCAAGACACCCTGACCAGCATGGAACGCTGCCGCAAGCCCGTTCTGGCCGCCATTCATGGTGGCTGCGTGGGCGGTGGGGTGGACCTGATCTGCTGCACCG
>JAGWLR010000120.1 GCA_028864885.1 Burkholderiales bacterium
CATGGCGTCGTGCATGAGCGCGGCCATGATGGCCTGGGCATCGAGCTTCCAGTCGGCACACAGCCCCGCCACGGCAATAGGATGGGTAATGTAGGGCTCGCCGCTGGCACGAAATTGGCCCAAATGGGCTTCGTCGGCAAAGCGGTAGGCCTCCCGCACACGCCGGATATCGGCTTCGTCGAGATAGTCGAGTTTGTGTGTCAGCGCGGCGAATGAAGCAGCCGCAGCATCAGTAGCCTGGGTCATGGAATTACTTTAGCGCGGAACCCCACGCACTGAACCACACAAGATCAACAGAAAAACAATCAACCAAATAGGAACGGCCCGCACAAAGCGGGCCGCTCACACAGATTCAGCAGGCAATCAGGTCGGAACCTTGCGCAGCATTTCCTTGCCCACTTGACCCGCTGCGATCTCACGCAGGGCGGTGACGCTAGGCTTGTTGCGCGACTCGATCTTAGGAGTGTGACCTTGGCTCAGCATGCGAGCACGGTAGGTTGCGCACAGCACCAACTCGAAGCGGTTCGGGATCTTTTGCAGGCAATCTTCAACGGTGATGCGGGCCATCCGGGGTCTCCAACAAGAGCAAAAAGGTTCAAAAAGTCAAATCAAATCAATGACTTAGACCAGATTCAACGCACGAAACACAGCAGATTTGTTCCGACGTTGAGCAGAGTATTTTAACCGCTGCGAGTGAACAATGGCTTTTAAATCGAACAACGCTGATTCGAACAGGGCATTGATCACCACGAAATCGAAATACTGGGCCTGCCCCACCTCGATTTTGGCGTTTTTCATCCGTAGCTCGATCACCTCGGGAGAGTCCTCGCCACGGCGGTTGAGGCGTTGCAGCAATTCCTCGTAACTGGGGGGCAGGATGAAGATCAGAATGGCGTTGGGAAAAATCTTCTTGATCTGCAAAGCGCCCTGCCAGTCGATCTCGAGCACCACGTCTTCGCCGTTCTTGATGCGGCTTTCGATGGCACTGCGCGATGTGCCGTAGTGGTTGCCGTGCACCTCGGCGTGCTCAAAAAAGTCGCCGTGATCCACCATGGCCTGGAATTCTTCCTTGGTGATGAACAAGTATTCCCGCCCGTGCTGCTCTTGCCCACGCGGCTTTCGGGTGGTATGCGACACCGATACTTGCAGGCGCGAATCGAGCTCCAGCAAGGCCTTGACCAGGCTGGATTTGCCGGTGCCGCTAGGGGCCGAGACCACAAACAGATTGCCGGGATAGTCCATGTCCGTCACGCTGGTTTCATTCGACACGATATCGACCTTTATTCAATGTTCTGAACCTGTTCGCGCATTTGCTCGATCAGGACTTTCATTTCGACAGAAATTTGCGTCAATTCGAGCGCCGCAGCCTTGGATCCCAGCGTATTGGCTTCGCGGTGCAACTCCTGTATCAAAAAATCAAGGCGTTTGCCGCACTCGCCACCCTTTTTGAGCAGTCGGCTGATTTCATCCAGGTGAGCCTTGAGGCGCTGAATTTCTTCGTCAACGTCGATCCGCAAGGCATAAGCGGCCGCTTCAGACAAGGCACGCTCTTGTGCCGCCTCGGCATTCACTGCCCCTCCTACCGCTGCCAGGGCTTCCTGAAACTTCTGCACGAATCGCTCTTGCTGGCGCTGAACCGCCTGGGGAACCAAGGGCGCGGCCTGATCCGCCAACTGACGCAAGCCCTCAATGCGCTCTTGCAGAATCCCCACCAGGCGCTTGCCTTCACGTTTGCGCGCCTCAATCAGGGCCTCAATGGCTTGTTTGGTGGCTTCGACCGCGACTTCTTCCAGCTTGGCGGCAGGCGCTGCAGCTCGGCACCAGTTGAGCACCTCATTGACCGACAGGGGCGCAGCCTTGGGCAACCAGTTTTGCACTGTGCCTTCGAGGCGCGCCAAGGTGTGAAGCTGATCGGTTTGCGGCTGCGGCCAGAAAGCATCCGAGGCTCGTTGAGGCTGAAGTCTTAATTCGATCTTGCCGCGCTTGAAAGATTGGGTCAGCAGCTCCCGCAAGACGGGTTCAAGGGCACGGAATTCATCCGACACCTTGAAGCTCAGATCCAGAAAGCGGCTGTTGACGGACCGAATTTCGGCCCCCACGCCGCCACTGGCGCCTCGGCGCGACGCCGCGGATGAGTCGGAATCCTCAGTGTTTTCACCGAAGTGGTCGGGAACCGACGCGACCGCACTGGCAAAGCCGGTCATACTGTAGACTGACATGGTTACTTGACACCAGACAAAATTCGATTATGTCAAAGCCGAAGCCAGCCCCGTTGCCTCCGGGCACAGTTGTGGGTGGTTATCAGGTCGTCAAGAAGCTTGCCGCCGGTGGTTTTGGTGTGGTTTACCTCGCCGAAGACCCCGACAAGCGTTTGGTAGCCCTGAAAGAATATCTGCCTGCATCCCTGGCCGAACGCGCCGCGGGAGAACTCATTCCGCGTGTGAAGCCGGACAAACAACCCTTGTATCGCCTCGGGTTGAAGAGTTTTTTTGAAGAAGGCCGATCCCTGGCCCAGATTGCGCACCCCAGCGTGGTGTCGGTGCTCAATTTCTTCCGAGAAAACGAAACCGTCTACATGGTGATGAATTACTTGCAGGGTGACACTTTGCAAGACTTCATCGTCACGGCGCGCGATCTCAAGCGCGACAAGGTCTTCCGCGAATCGACCATTCGATCGCTGTTCGATGAAATCTTGCGCGGCTTGCGGATCGTCCACCAGCACAAGATGCTGCACCTGGACATCAAGCCGGCCAACATCTTCATCACCAACGACAACCGAGCTGTGTTGCTCGATTTTGGTGCGGCGCGGGAAGTGCTGTCCAAAGAAGGTAACTTCATCCGCCCGATGTACACGCCCGGCTTTGCCGCGCCCGAGATGTACCGTCGAGATGGCTCGTTGGGCCCCTGGACCGACATTTACGCCATTGGCGCATGTATTTACGCTTGCATGCAAGGCTATCCGCCCAACGACGCCCCTCAGCGCCTTGAGAAAGACCGCTTGAGCTTGTCGTTGTCGCGCTTGCGGAATGTTTATTCAGACAACCTGCTCGAAGTGACCGAGTGGTGCATGTCTCTCGACCCCTTGGCGCGTCCGCAAAGTGTGTTTGCCCTGCAAAAGGAGCTGGCGCGCGAAACCGAACGTCGCTATTCGAAGCTGACCTTCTCTGAGCGGGTCAAGCTGCAACTTGAAAACCTCAAATCGGGCGCAAAGGCTTGAGGCTGGCATGAGATTCTCTGTCTACCAGATCAGCCGCAAAGGCGGCCGCGAAAAGAACGAAGACCGCATGGGGTACTGCTACACGCGGGACTCCGGCCTGTTTGCTCTGGCAGACGGCATGGGTGGTCACCCGGAGGGCGAAATGGCCTCGCAGCTCGCGCTGCAGACCATGGCGGCCCTGTATCAGCGCGACGCTCGCCCCTCGCTGGAAGATCCTATCCGTTTCCTGCAAGACGCCGTGATGGCAGGCCACCATCAACTGCTTCGCTATGCCAGCGAAAAAGGATTGATGGACACCCCGCGCACCACCATCGTCGCCTGTATCTTGCAAGGCAGCTCGGCGTACTGGGCCCACTGCGGCGACTCGCGGCTTTACTTCGTGCGTGGCGACAAGTTGCTGGTCCGCACACGTGACCACTCTTACGCCGAATTGCAGCAATCGCTGTCCAGCGTGGTGCCGCTCAACGAGCGCTACAACCGCAACGTCTTGTTCACCTGCCTGGGGAGCCCTGGCAAACCAGTCGTCGACACCGCCGGCCCCATCCTTCTACAAGAAGGGGACCGAATCATGCTGTGCTCTGACGGTCTATGGGGCACGGTAGAGGACGACGAGATCACCCGGCACCTCTCGTCCCGCACCATTTCAGACGCGGTACCGGAACTGGTCGAAGTGGCGCTGCGAAACGGTGGCTCGAAATGCGACAACGTCACGGTGCTGTCGGTTGAGTGGGAATCGGCTGAAAACGACGACGTGCCCAATGTGGAGACCGACACCCTGGGTGAAGAGGTGTTTGCTTCGACAATCCAGGCCAGCGTCGGCGGCTCGGGTGAGCACAACGATCTCAGCGACGTCGATGAACTCGACGAAGCTGAAATCGAGCGCTCGATCCGTGAGATCAACGAAGCCATCCGCCGATCGGCCAGCGCGGCCAACGCCGGTAAAAAGACCTGACCCACACTGTTTTAGGAGCCCCTCATGGCTTACCAACGTGCGCACGGCCGTGCGCATGACGCTTTGCGTCCTCTCACCATTGCCCGTGGCTACACCAAGCATGCGGAAGGGTCGGTGCTGATCTGTTTCGGCGACACCAAGGTGTTGTGCACCGCTACGGTCGAAGAACGTGTTCCGCCGCACAAGCGCGGCAGTGGTGAAGGCTGGGTCACGGCGGAGTACGGCATGCTGCCGCGCTCCACACACACCCGCTCCGATCGCGAAGCCGCGCGTGGCAAGCAAAGTGGCCGCACCCAGGAAATTCAACGGCTGATTGGGCGCAGCCTGCGCGCCGTGTTTGATCTGGCCGCGCTGGGCGAACGATCCATTGTGATCGACTGTGATGTGATCCAGGCCAATGGCGGCACCCGAACCGCCGCCATCACCGGGGCTTACGTGGCCGCCGTTGATGCGGTGAACGTCCTATTGGCCCAGGCCAAGATTCCCGCCAGCCCCATCCTTCATCCGGTCGCCGCGAT
Source organism: Burkholderiales bacterium (assembly GCA_028864885.1). Lineage (GTDB taxonomy): Bacteria > Pseudomonadota > Gammaproteobacteria > Burkholderiales > Burkholderiaceae_C > Aquabacterium. The sequence continues at coordinate 4,688 of JAGWLR010000120.1, forward strand.
CAGCGTCGGTATTGTTGAGGGGAGCCCTCTGCTGGATTTGGAATACACGGAAGATTCCGCCTGCGACACCGACATGAATGTGGTGATGACTGGCGCGGGCCACTTCGTTGAAGTGCAAGGCACCGCCGAAGGCATCGCGTTCACTCGTGCCGAAATGGATCAGCTGCTGGCCCTGGCTGACAAAGGGATCCGTCAGTTGCTCGAAGCCCAAACAGCCGCGCTGGCCCAGCCACTGCACAAGTGACATGGGCAAACAGTTGATTCTGGCGTCCAACAACGCCAAGAAACTCAAGGAACTCCAGGCGCTGATGCATCCGCTTGGCGTAGATCTGGTCACCCAAGGATCGCTTGGCATTACTGAAGCCGAAGAGCCTCACATCACCTTTGTTGAAAACGCGTTGGCCAAGGCCCGGCATGCCGCGCGTGAAGGCCAAGGGCCGGCCATTGCGGATGATTCAGGCTTATGTGTGCGGGCCTTGGGCGGCGCCCCCGGCGTTCGGTCAGCCCGCTATGCGGTGGATGCAGGGCGGATTGCCGAAGGCGTGGGCCGTGAGTTGATTGACCCCGCCAACAATGCCTGGCTGCTCGATCAAATGAAGGCTCAGCCCGATCGCCAAGCACATTTCATTTGCTTGCTGGTGGCGGTTCGGCATGCCGAAGACCCAGAGCCCTTGATCGCACAAGGGGCCTGGCCCGGCGAGCTGCTGCATGCACCGCAAGGCGATCACGGTTTTGGATATGACCCATTGTTGTGGCTGCCGCAATATGAGCAAAGCGCGGCACAACTGGCCCCCGAGTTGAAGAACAGTGTCAGCCACCGTGCTCAGGCCTGCACCCACATGCTGGAGCTGATCCGCAGCCAGTGGGGTTTGCCTCCAGGTGAGCGCTGGCCTTGGCAAACAACATGATCACCCTGCTGAAGCCCGGCGCGCTGCAAGCCCTACCACCCTTGTCCTTGTACATTCACCTGCCGTGGTGCTTGCGCAAGTGTCCTTATTGCGATTTCAACTCGCATCAAGTGTCGACCACAGCAGGGAACACGTCGCGTCTGGATGAGGCCACCGAACGGCGATATCTGGAGGCCCTGTGCGCCGATCTGGAATCGGCGTTGCCCCAGATCTGGGGGCGACGGGTTCACACGATTTTCATGGGGGGCGGCACGCCCAGCCTGTTCTCACCCGAAGGTCTGGATCGCCTGCTGGCAGACGTCCGAGCCCGGCTTCCGCTCGAACCCAATTGTGAGATCACCCTCGAAGCCAACCCTGGTACGTTTGAGAAGGACCGATTCAGGGCGTTTCGCCAGGCCGGCGTGAATCGGTTGTCGATTGGCGTTCAAAGCTTCGACGACGCCAAACTCAAAGCGCTGGGGCGCGTGCACAGTGGCGATCAGGCCCGCGCAGCGATTGCCGAAGCGGCAAGTTGCTTTGACACCTTCAACATCGACCTGATGTACGCCCTTCCGGGGCAGACCATGGTCGACCTTCAGCAAGACGTGCAAACCGCACTGTCGTTTGCCCCCCCTCATCTGTCGCTGTATCACCTGACACTGGAGCCCAATACAGCATTTGCGACTCGCCCCCCGCCAGATCTGCCGGATGAGGACACCGCTTTTGACATGCTGGATCACCTGATCGAGCAGACCAACTCAGCTGGTATGCAGCGCTATGAAATCTCAGCGTATGCCAAACCTGGACACGCGTGTCAGCACAATCTGAATTACTGGCAGTTTGGCGATTACCTGGGAATCGGCGCCGGTGCGCACAGCAAGATCAGCTTCCCGGATCGCATCGTGCGGCAGGTGCGCTGGCGGGAGCCTGCAACCTACATGGACAAGGCACTGTCGGGTCAAGCGTGCTCCAATGAGCATGACATCGACTTGCAGGCCCGCGCCTTCGAATACATGATGAACGCGCTACGCCTGAAGGATGGCTTTGAGCTGTCTCGCTTTCAAGAGCGCACCGGCCTGACGCTGGCCAGCATCCAGCAGCCCCTGGCCAAGGCGGAATCCATGGGCTTGCTGGCGCGTGACCTTACCCACGCCTGGCCCACTGAGCGGGGATTCGATTTTCTCAGTGACTTGCAGGCACTCTTCCTGCAAGACTGAATGCTACTTCAGCACTTTTGCTTGTGTTTCGCAAATGCATGCTCAGTGAAACTTAAAAGTCTCTTACTCATAAGTCAGAAATATATGAGACAGATGGATGTCTGAAGAATGAACGAACCAGGGATGGATCGTTGGCGATGGATTGAAGTTGCACATCAACGCGACATTCCAATTTTTCACCTGCTTTCAACGGCGATCGTGCAACGCCTGTTCGTTTGGCATGACTCCAAACCAGTTCATCGGGATTGAGGTCCGGCGCATATCCGGGCAAGAAGTGCAAGGTGAGTTTGCCGCCAGTGCTGGCGATGTACTCCTTGACGATCGCCTTCTTGTGCGCCGGCAGACCATCGACCACCAGATGAACTGACTTCTTGCGTCCGCGCATCATCTGCTTGAGCAGGTCAACGAACAACTCTCCCGTCAGGCCGCCCTTGTATGTGGCGTACCAGAATGCCCCTTTGGCGCTGACGGCTGAGGCGGCGCTGATACTCTGGCGTTGCCCAGGCCGATCAACAACCGGTGTGCATCCCTTCTTTGCCCACGTCTTGCCATGCACCGCATCAGCACGAAAGCCAGACTCATCCCAGAACAAGATCTCTGCACCGCTGGCCTGCGCCTGGGCTGCAAGCGCTGGGAATGTTTCAGTCTTCCACTTGGCTACAGCCTCAGGGTCTCGCTGATATGCACGCTGCAAAGGCTTCTGAGCGGTCAACCCCAAGCGCGCCAGCAATGCACCGATGGAGGCCAGCGACAAGCAAACCTCAAATCGCGATTGCACCAACTCCTGCACGATCTGGCGTGTCCATAACCCAAAGTCAAAGCCAAGCTGATCGGGGCGCTTGCCATTGATCCAACGAAAAACCTGACGCTCTTGCTTTGCATCGAGTTTGCGAGGCCTGCCTGTCCCTTGCGTCGAGCGCAAGGCCCTCAGACCTCGTCCGCGCCCGCTGGCCATTGCCCGACATCTATATGCCCATGAGCGGTGCATTCCGAACGACGCCGCCACGTCCGCTGGATTCTCACCCTCATTCATGCGTTGAACCGCCACCATACGCATTTCCTCCAGCGTGTTGTGGGCCAATGTGCGTCCGTCTCGTTTCATAGACCTTTAGTTGCCTACGGTGCTCCGAAGTTCCCTTTTTGTCGCATATATTCCTGACTTATGAGTA
>JAGWLR010000192.1 GCA_028864885.1 Burkholderiales bacterium
TTGAAGGCGGCCAGACCCATGGCGATGTTGCGCATGGATTGAGCATCCTGCCATTTGTCGGTTAAGGGGGCCCAGTTGCTGTTGTCGAACAGCCCGACCAGCACGATGCGGGTGTCTGGATGGGCGTGATGAATGGTCTGGACCGCGTTGCGGTATTGTTTGACGCAGTTGTCAACCTTGGCCATCAAGGCGGGGTCCTGACCGTTTTGGGCCCAGACCGCCAGATCCTTGCGGGTGCCCACATCGTTGACGCCAATGCGAATCACCACCACGCCACGCCGCCAGCGATCCGGGTTCTGATCCATGAGTTCGACCAGTTGGCGGGTCATCTGCCCTTGGTCGAGGTCATCACACACGGCGCCGGATTGCGCGAAGTTGTAGCGGTAATCCATCTTGCGCGGGTTGCGCCCGCTCATGCCCAGAGCCTCTTGCAGGCGGGCCACGACGCGGCGGGTGCCCCAACTGCCCCACGGCCCCAGGTCGATTTCGCTGCCGCGTAACTGCGCCAGAACCTCGCCCCATTGCCAGGTCTGATCGCGATAGCGTCCACCGCGATCAGGGCTGCCTGGGGGAAAGTTCAGGGTGTCGTGATACGAGTGACTATCCGAATCACCGAGGATGGCCAGAGGGATGCGCGAATCGTTGGCGGCAGGCTGCGGCATCAGCGGAGACGATTGAGACGTGGTCCACAGCGCCAGCAGGCCGACGCAAATCACCAGGATGACAAGGATCAATGCGAGGGGCGATTTGCGAGGGTGCATGCCCAGGCTCCAATGCGGTTGATGACGTACTGCTGGGCGGCCAGCCGGGTCATCGTGTGGTCGATTGTCGGCAGGTATTCCGTGGTGACGCTGGCTGCAAAGGGCTGGCCCTTGAAAGCGTCATGAAACTGCCCTTGGTAGTTGTAGTACCACTCGATGTCAGACGAGAACATCATGTAGCTGCGCATGCCGCGATCGGCCATGGCCTGCATCGCGTGAACGTACTCGGCTTTGGTGGGCTGCCGGGTCGAGCCGTAGTCCACCGTCTCTTCAGCGGCGTGTGCGGGACGGAGGGCCGCTTGCAGCTTGGCCCAGGTTTCGTGCCAGCTGCGGCGGAACACCCGTTTGAACTTGCCCCATAACCGGATGACTTGCGAGCGCCAGGTGTGGAAGGTGTAGCCGTCCAGCATCCAGGTTCCAACAACGCGGGCATCGCGCTGGGCAAAGAAATAAGCCGCGACGGCACCCGAGCAGATGCCGGCGATCACGAATTGCTGAATGCCTGTGGTGTGGGCGAGGTGGTCGAGCGCTTCGCGTAGATCCACCATCACCTGCTCTTCTGGCGAGTGAACGCCAGAGGCAGGGCGGCTGTCGCCCTGACCAGACAAGTCGAAGCGCAGGCTGGCGATGCCGAGATCAGCCAGGTGGCGAGCCAATTTGACGTTGAAGCGATGCGGGCCCATGCGAGACACTACCCCCGCGTTCAACATGACGAAGGCCACGGCCTGGGGGGGCACGTTGGTGGGCAGGCAGATGGTGCCGGTCAGTCGGTGTTCACTGCC
>JAGWLR010000121.1 GCA_028864885.1 Burkholderiales bacterium
CTCTGCAATGTCGATCAGCATTTGGGGCCTGATGCGCACCCAATCGGAATTTGATCACTACACCAACACCGACGAGGCGATCGCCGGCGGTTTGAGTGAGATGTATGCCCAAGGTTTGCAAATGGGGCAAGCCCTGCGCAATGTCGTCATCAATCCGGCGGACGAGAAGGCCAAAGGGAATTTCCAGGCCGCTGATGCCGAGTTTGCAGCGTCATTAGACCGGACGGAAAAACTGGTGGAAGGCTCTCGTTTTGCTGAGCCCATCGCAGCCCTGCGTGCGCTGAGGGCCATTCAGTCTGCCAAACAAGCGGATGTCCTGACTTTGAGTCAATCAGACCCCGCCAAGGCCAGTGCATCGCTGAAGCATGACGAAACCCCTGCTTGGCGAAACTTGAAGACCGCTTTGCTGGAACAACTCAAAGCCACCCGCGAGCAAGCGGCCGCGTCGCATGACGCCACGAAGGCTCGCGCACAGCAGATCACCATCTTGTCTATTGCCCTGGCGATATCGGGCACGCTGGTCGCAGGCGCCCTCTTCTGGCTGCTGCGCAAAACGGTGTCGACCGAACTGGGTTGCGACCCCGCGATTGCGCGTGAGGCCTTGCGCAAGATTGCCGACGGTGACCTGACCTACCAATTGCCCACGCAACGTCAGTCCAATGGATTGATGGCCGAATTGCTGCGCACCCAACACAAACTGCAAGATCTGGTAGGCCGTGTACTGGCATCCACCGACAACATCCACACGGCCAGCGCCGAGATTTCCAGCGGCAACCATGACTTGAGTTCACGAACAGAACAGGCCGCATCCAGCATCCAGCAAACCGCCTCGGCCATGGTGCAGCTTACAGAAACTGTTCGGCATTCAGCTGACTCTGCCCGTCAGGCCAATCAACTGGCCACCTCGGCGGCTGACGTTGCACAGCGCGGCGGCGAGGTCGTATCCCAGGTGGTCTCGACGATGGATGCCATCAACGCCAGCTCCAAGCGCATCGTCGACATCATTGGCGTGATCGACGGCATCGCCTTCCAAACCAACATCCTGGCTTTGAACGCTGCAGTGGAGGCCGCGCGTGCGGGTGAGCAAGGCAGAGGATTTGCAGTGGTCGCCAGCGAAGTCCGATCGCTGGCCCAACGCAGTGCCGGAGCCGCCAAGGAGATCAAATCCTTGATTGGTGCGTCGGTGAACGAGGTTGAACAAGGTTCAAAACTGGTGGCCGATGCCGGCGAGACCATGAACGAAATCGTGTCCTCGGTCCGCAGGGTCATGGATATTGTGGGCGAGATCAGCTCTGCCTCAGCCGAACAATCTGATGGCATCGGTCAAGTCAATCAGGCCATCAGCCAACTCGATCAGATGACCCAGCAGAACTCTGCTTTGGTGGAGGAAGCCGCTGCCACAGCCCAGGCACTTCATGAGCAGGGCTCGGTACTGGCGCAAGTGGTCGGCACCTTCCAATTGCCCCCGGAGGCCGCAGCCAGACGGACCAACTCATCGCTTTATACAAATTCGGCCATCGGGTGAGCGGGGGCGTCAGCCAATGAAAAACGCCGATCGAATCGGTTGTGTGATGGTTCGCCCCACGGACTCAGTTGAAGCAGAGCGATTGGCCCATGAGTTGACCCAAAGCGTTCAAATTACGCTTCAACATGAGGCCCACTGAGGTCATCGTCATTGCGCCACAATCCGCCTTCACGCGCGTCGCATATTTACGTGATATGAACCTACTGCAAATCCTGATTTTGGCCTTCGTTCAGGGCGCTGCAGAACTGTTGCCCGTGTCCAGTTCTGCTCACGTCATCGTTGCAGAAAAGTTGATGGGATTAGATCCCACATCGCCTGAGATGACGTTATTGCTCGTCATGCTGCATACGGGAACGATGTTTGCTGTCGTCGTCTATTTTTGGAAGGCATGGAAGGAAACCTATTTTTCCTCCGCCAAAGCGTTTTGGCTCAATCTCCAATCTGTGATGGTGGGCACAGCTCTGACCGGCCTCGTCGGATTGACATTATTGGAAGTCATCAAGCATGTTGTTGCAGGCAATGCACCCGATTTCGAAATTGAACAACTTTTTGGAAATGCCAAGTTAATGGCCGGCGCACTCGCCGCTGCGGGTGTGCTGATCATTCTGTCTTCGCGTTTGTCTGCAAATGGAGCGCAAGACATGTCGTGGATGAAGGCCGCCTGCATTGGCGCGGTACAGGGCCTGTGCCTGCCGTTCAGAGGGTTTTCTCGCTCGGGTGCGACGATATCGATGGCGATGTCGCTCGGCGTGGCTAGACGCAAGGCGGAAGAGTTCAGTTTTGCTTTGGCTGTTGTACTGACACCAGCAGTCATAGTCAAAGAGGCCCTCCGTTTGCATAAATCCGCTAATGCCATGACTGCAATCCAGTCAGGTGGTCTCTTTCACATGATTGCGCCAAGTCTAATTGGCATGGTTCTGAGTTTTTTTGCAGGACTGTTGGCCTTGCGTTGGCTCTCTAGTTGGTTAGAGGCTGGGCGCTGGCATCTGTTCGGTGCTTATTGCTTGCTGGCATCTTTGGTGGTGCTATGGGCGGGTTGACCCGACCCTGAAGTCTTGTGTACAGGAATTGGAATCCACCACGACATCACCATCAGAAACTCACACTTGAAATAATCCATCATCAAACGCGGAATAAAAGTACGCAGCATCTTGAAAAACCTGGCCCGCACACTCATGGGACGCATCCAATAACTTGCTCTTCCATTTCTTTGCTTGAGCGAATTCAATCAATTCGTCCGTCGTCGCTGAGCCTTGACGACCACTGCTTCTCAACTGTGCCCAGGCAACCATGGCGCCCATGGTCGAGATGACCTTTTTGATGTCGGAAAACGACTGCTTGGCACCGTTGATGGAAACTCGGTCCTCAGAGGGCTGCAAGCCCCGAAGCACGAAAGGCTTCTGTCCCATCGTCACCGGCTGCAGAAATGCCATTGATACCGCCTGCATGCGCTGTTGAATTGCAACGATGCGATGGGCTTGCGAAGTCCATTTTGGCTGCTTGGCCTTCAAGTGTGGCGTCAGCGAGGACGGCAATGCCTCTTTCAAATCCAACAGGTAATGACTATCCGGCGAGCCCTTTCCTTGAACAAGGATGACATAGCGATCTACGCCTAAGCTCCCAGTACCGGCAATGCGCCGAGCCACATCGAGAACTTTGTAAAAGGCCGGATGCGATTGAGATGCAGCAAACTCATCCATGAACGCCTTCACTGTCTCCCGCTGCAAGGTCGTTGCTGGCAATGCCTTCTTGCCGTCGATTTTCAAGATTCGCCTTGTCCCTTTGATTTGGGTACGAGCGTTCAAGAAATCGACCCGTTGTCGATCACGCAAGCTATCCAGTAGCGATTTGATCAATCCATGCGCTGTCTGAGCTTCAATCCAGTAGGCCTTACCTTGCTCGAGGGCCGTGCCGTATCCGTCCAGAAACTGTTCACACAGTACCTGAGCATCACCCGGCTTAAGGCCCAGGCTTTGCGCACCGACACGGAGACTGGTCAACATGCGAACCAGATCCCAACTGGCGGGCGCCAACACCCCCTCATCGAAATCGTTCATGTCGAAATAGGGAAGCCGGCTATCGCCTTTGAAACTGCCGAAATTTTCAAGGTGCAAATCACCACAAGACCAGACAAGTGGCGCATTTTTAAAAACACCGCTGATCGGCAGTCGATCGTAGAACAGGTGACACGTACCACGCAAAAAGGCGAACGGATCCGCTCGCATCCGCTGATATTTGAGTTGCAGGCGCTCGGGATCGCGTCCTGCATTGAAGTTTTTGATCGTTTCGACAACATCCATCGGGCTACTCCAATCTTGCTTAGGTCGTCCCCCACGCAAAACCGGATTTTGCACCAGGGGCCTCAGCCCCCCGATTTCAGTCACGTACGACCGACAGCTTGCGGTTGATGCGCAGCGCGATCAAGGTACAGGCAGCGCCCGTCAGCAAGTAAGCACTCACTGCCCACAAGCCGAACCGAGCCGACAGGCCCAACGCCACCAAGGGGGCGAAAGCCGCGCCCACCAGCCAGGCCAGATCAGACGTCAAGGCCGCACCGGTATACCGGAAACGGGGCAGGAAGTTGGACGTCACCGAGCCAGCCGACTGGGCATACGACAAGCCCAGCAGAACGAAGCCGATCAGGATGAAGGCATCGTGCCCGGCTGAGCCACCGCTGAGCAGCGTGGGCGCAAGCAGGCTGAACACCGCGATCATGATGGCCAGCGTGCCCAACAGGCGACGACGGCCGATCCGGTCGGCCAGGACGCCCGACACGAACATGGCGCCCGCGCAGAGGAAGGCCCCCAACAACTCCACCGACAAGAACTGCCCGATGGCCTGTTCGGAATACAGCATCACCCACGACAAGGGAAACACCGACACCAGGTGGAACAAGGCGTAGCTGGCCAGTGCGGCAAACGCCCCAATCCACACATTGTGGCCCTGGGTGTTGAACAGCTCGACCGGATCGCAGGGCTCCAGCTCCTTGGCATCCAGCTCGCGTTCGTACTCGTGGGTCACCACCAAGCGAAGGCGGGCAAACAAGGCCACCACGTTGATGCCGAACACCGCAAAGAAAGGATAACGCCAGCCCCAGCTCAGGAAATCACCCTCAGACAGGCTGCCCCATAGGTAGGCAAACATGCCGCAAGCCAGGATGAAGCCCACCGGCGCCCCCAGCTGGCCCAGCATGGCGTACCACCCTCGGCGGCTTTCTGGCGCGTTCATCGCCAGCAGCGAGGGCAGGCCATCCCACGACCCGCCCAATGCCAAGCCTTGGCCAATGCGGCACATCAGCAGCAGGCTGACCGCGGCGGTCTGCCCCACCGTGGCGGTGGTCGGCAACAGGGCAATGCCCACCGTTGAACACCCCAACAACATCAGGGACACCGTCAACTTGGTTTCGCGGCTGAACCGCTGCTGCAGGGCCATGCCGGCCAGGGTGCCCAATGGCCGCACCACAAAGGCCACGGCCAGCAACACAAACGCATACAGCGTGCCGTGCAATCGATCCAGATCCGGGAAGAACAGTGCCGGGAACACCAGCACCGATGCGATCCCGTAAACGAAAAAGTCGAAATACTCCGACGCTCGCCCGATGATCACCCCGACGGCGATATCACCTGGTGCAACGGACACGGACTCGTTTTGAGGCGACCCACTCGAGTTTTTCATAGAGTGAAGTGCAGGGATGTCAGCAACGCTCATTTTGGTGGTCTCCTGTTGCCTTGGACAAAATGTCCTATGGTTGATCCACCTCAATCAGGGTACATTTCGGGCCCACATACAACCCTCGTTTTCCCGGTCCACGGGTAACCCTGATGTACGCTCCGCTGTTAACCCGCAGATTGCCCGCACTTTTTGGGCTTTTGGGCGCCACTGCCGCCCTCTCTGGTTGCAACCTTGTTGTGATGAAGCCGCATGGCGACATCGCTCAACAACAGGCCGACTTGATCGTCACGTCGACCCTGCTGATGTTGCTCATCATCGTCCCCGTGATCCTGTTGACGCTGTTTTTCGCCTGGCGATATCGTGCGTCCAACACCTCGGCCACTTACGACCCTGACTGGGATCACTCCACCCGCCTGGAGCTGCTCATTTGGGGCGCCCCCCTGCTGATCATCCTGGTGCTGGGCACCATCACCTGGATCACCACCCACAAGCTCGATCCTTACCGTCCGCTGGACCGCATCGACGCCCAACGCGCCATGCCCGCCGACGTCAAGCCGCTGGTGGTGGAAGTGGTGGCCCTGGATTGGAAATGGTTGTTCCTGTACCCCGAACAAGGCATCGCCACGGTCAACGAACTGGCCGCCCCGGTGGATCGCCCCATCGAGTTCAAGATCACCGCCTCAACCGTGATGAACGCCTTCTACATCCCTGACCTGGCTGGCATGGTTTACGCCATGCCCGGCATGGAAACCAAGCTGCACGCCGTGATCAACAAGGCCGGTGTCTATCAGGGCCTGTCCGCCAACTACAGCGGCGGCGGCTTCTCTGACATGCGCTTCAAGTTCCACGGCCTGTCTAACGAAGACTTCGATCGTTGGGTGGCTGACAACAAGAAAACTGGCCAGACCCTGGATCGCGCCGGCTACCTCAGCCTGGAGCAACCCAGCCACCGTGAGCCTGTGCGCCACTACGCCACGGTCGCATCCGATCTGTATGACGCCATCCTCAACCGCTGCGTGGACCGCAGCAAGATGTGCATGAACCAGATGATGGCCATCGACGCCCGCGGCGGCCTGGGCAAAGGCAGCGTGAGCGGCCTGACCAAACAAGCCTGGCACACCGCTGACGGCGCGCCGCAAGAGCGCATCGTCGTGGCTTCGCTGTGCACCCCTGCCAATCCCACCGGCAAAGCCCTGACGGTCGTCCCCGCTCAGGCCACCGCTGAACGCCCTGCCTTGAACTGAACGCGAGATCGAAGATGTCCCCCGAACTCAGCCAACTGATCTTCGGACGCCTCAGCCTTGAGGCGATTCCGTACCACGAACCGATCCTGATCGCCACCTTTGCCATGGTCGCCCTCGGCGGCGCGGCCTTGCTGGCGGTCCTCACCAAATTCCGCCTGTGGGGCCCACTGTGGCGCGACTGGGTCTGCTCCATCGACCACAAGCGCATCGGCATCATGTACATCGTGATGGGCCTGGTCATGCTGCTGCGCGGCTTTGCCGACGCCTTGATGATGCGTGCCCAGCAAGCCATCGCCTTTGGCGACAACCCCGGCTTCCTGCCCCCACACCACTACGACCAGGTCTTCACCGCCCACGGCGTGATCATGATCTTCTTCGTGGCCATGCCTTTGGTCACCGGGTTCATGAACTACGTTGTGCCGCTGCAGATCGGCGCCCGTGACGTGGCCTTCCCCTTCCTGAACAACTTCAGCTTCTGGATGACCGCTGGCGGCGCCGGCCTGGTCATGGTGTCGTTGTTCGTGGGTGAATTTGCCCGCACCGGCTGGCTGGCCTATCCCCCTCTGTCTGGCCTGCTGCAAAGCCCGGATGTCGGGGTGGACTACTACCTGTGGTCGCTGCAGATTGCGGGTATCGGAACCACGCTATCGGGCATCAACCTGATCGCCACCATCATCAAGATGCGCGCGCCCGGCATGAACCTGATGAAGATGCCTGTCTTCACCTGGACCTCGCTGTGCACCAACGTCCTGATCGTGGCCACCTTCCCCATCCTGGCCGCTACCCTGGCCCTGCTGACCGCTGACCGTTACCTCGGCACCAACTTCTTCACCAACGACCTGGGCGGCAACCCCATGTTGTACGTGAACCTGATCTGGATCTGGGGTCACCCTGAGGTCTACATCCTGGTGCTGCCCGTGTTCGGCATCTTCTCGGAAATCGTGTCCACCTTCAGCGGCAAGAAGCTGTTCGGCTACGCCTCGATGGTGTATGCCACCGTGGTGATCACTGTGCTGTCGTACATCGTGTGGCTGCACCACTTCTTCACCATGGGTTCGGGCGCCAGCGTCAACTCCTTCTTCGGGATCACCACCATGGTCATCTCGATCCCCACAGGCGCCAAGGTGTTCAACTGGTTGTTCACCATGTACCGTGGTCGCATCAAGTTTGAAGTGCCCATGCTGTGGACCATCGGCTTCATGATCACCTTCGTGATCGGCGGTATGACTGGCGTGATGCTGGCCGTTCCCGCTGCCGACTTCGTGCTGCACAACAGCCTGTTCCTGATCGCTCACTTCCACAAC
>JAGWLR010000122.1 GCA_028864885.1 Burkholderiales bacterium
TCGCTGCCATGGTCGCGTGCATGAGTGCGCACGCTGGATATCAAACCCCTGATGGCAAGTTCAGCTTGTCTGGCTTCGGCACGGTGGGTGCTGTGGCCACGAACAACAACGATGTCTTGTTTGTCTATCCCGGGCAAGGTGGCGGGGCCAACAAGAACATCAGCCTGAACCCCGACACCAAGGCGGCTGTTCAAGGCACCTATAAGCTGACCCCGACGATCTCTGGTACGGCTCAGGTGATGTCGAAGTTTGATGCCGATGGGCAGTACACGCCCAATGTGGAGTGGGCTTTTGCCAAGTGGCAGGCCATGCCAGCCTTGACCTTGCGCGCGGGCAGGATGGGCGCTCCATTCTTCATGGTGTCCGACTTCCGTGATGTGGGCTATGCCAACACCGCAGTTCGACCCAATCTGGATGTCTACGGGCAAGTGCCATTCAGTGCCTTTGAGGGCGGCGACGCGTCTTACCAAGCTAATGTCGGGACGACGACGATTACCTCTTCTTTATGGGCTGGCAGACTGAAGAACAACTACGCTAGTGCTTTGCAGGCCAACGGAGCTTACTCCCCTCCTGTTGAGGTTACCCTCAAGAAAACCGTGGGTTTGAATGTGGTTGCCGAGATGGATAACGGCTTAACCTTCAGATTGGGTCACGCTCAAGGCAAACTGACATCTGATTCTGCAGCGGCCAAAGCTGTGATTGCTGGAGCTCAGGCGAACTTGCTGACTAGCGCCAGCCCAACAGTTCAAGCGATTGGCGCCGCGATGATCGACGCGATGACAGTCAATGACACTGATGCATCGTTTTCGGGCGTGGGCATGTCGTACGACCAAAACGACATTGTTCTGTCGGCCGAGTTCACCAAGCGAAAGATCAAATCCGGCTACATCGCGGACACGAAGGGTTGGTATTTGACTGGCGGTTATCGCCTTGGTTCGGTGTTGCCTTATCTGTCCGTATCACGTTTGACAACAGAAAGCGCAAACGCATCTCTTCATCCTCTGACAACCACCGTTTTAGGTGCAACAAACGCCTTGGTATTGGGGGCGAATGCTGTATTGAATACGCAGAAGCAGAGCCAAAACACCATTGGGGCTGGTGTGCGTTGGGATGCCGGTCCGGGGTATGCACTGAAGGCTCAATTCGATCATGTCAACATTCCGGCCAACTCAAATGGGCTGTTTTTGATGGCTGATCCCGTTAAGGCCCAGTTGCCCGCTGTCGCAGGTGGTACCAACAATGCCTTCCTGAACAAACGCAAGAACATCAATGTTCTGAGCGTCTCCCTCGACTTTGTCTTCTAAGCCGGAGGAGGAAACATCATGAATATGAAATTCACACTTCAATCCCTGGTTGTCACCGGTCTGCTGACTCTGGCCAACGCTGCGTCAGCCCAGGTTGCTGTGATCGTCAATCCCAAGAGCCCCATGGCATCCATGACACCTGAGCAAGTGGCCGCGGTGTTTCTGGGTAAGTCCAACACCTTGCCATCTGGTTCTACCGCAGCGCCAGCAGATCTGCCTGAATCGAGTTCGATTCGCGAACAGTTCTACAGCAAGGCCGCTGGCAAAAACAGCGCACAGGTGAAAGCCACTTGGGCTCGTCTGACTTTCTCTGGAAAGGCCACGCCGCCCAAGGAAATGACCACGGCGGCTGACGTGAAAAAATTCGTCGCCAACAACCCTGACGCCATCGGCTACATCGAAAAGTCGGCGGTAGATGGCACGGTGAAAGTGGTGCTTATCGTCGATTAAGTCGCACGGCCAGGGGTTAACCTAAGGGTGATCGCTGGTCTTGATCGACGGATGTCCCGTTCCAATAAAGGGTCGTCACGTTCAGCGTGTCGACCCTTGTTTTTTGGGCAATGGGATGGGCGGGATGGCCGAACCTCTACAATGCCCTGTCGTTGTAGAGGTTTTTGAATGTTCGATTCTTTGTTGCAGTGGGCATCCGTTGGGTTGCTGGATGCCAGTTGGTGGCATGTGGTGTTGTACACCCTGGCCTTGACGCACGTCACAATCGTGTCGGTCACCGTTTTCTTGCACCGGGCTCAAGCGCACCGCGCGCTTGATTTGCATGCTATTCCGTCGCATTTCTTCCGCTTCTGGCTGTGGCTGACCACCAGCACGGTGACCAAGCAGTGGGTGGCCGTGCACCGCAAGCACCACGCCAAATGTGAAACACCGGATGACCCCCACAGCCCCGTAGCCCATGGCATCAAGAAAGTGCTGTTGGAGGGGCGCGAGCTTTACGCGAAGGAAGCTGAAAATCTGGAAACCCAACAGAAATACGGGCACAACACCCCGGACGACTGGCTGGAGCGTCATCTCTACACCCCTCGCAATAACTGGGGGCCGGTGACCATGCTGTTGATTGATGTGGCCTTGTTTGGCGCCATCGGGATCACGGTCTGGGCGGTGCAGATGTTGTGGATTCCGATTTTTGCCGCTGGTGTGGTCAACGGGCTGGGGCACTTCTGGGGCTACAGAAACTTTGAAGCGCCTGATGCGTCGACCAACATCTCGCCTTGGGGCGTGATCATTGGCGGCGAAGAGCTGCACAACAACCACCACACTTACCCCACTTCGGCGAAGCTGTCGGTCAAGCCGTTCGAGTTCGACATCGGTTGGGGCTACATCCGGGTGCTCGAATGGATGGGCTTGGCCAAGGTGCGCAAGATCGCGCCCCGACTCAAGCTGGGGGAAATCAAGCCCCAGGCAGATGCCAAAACGCTGGAGGCGATTGTCGCCAATCGCTATGAGTTGATGGCAGGCTATGCGCGAGGGGTGCGTGCCACGTGCCGAACCGAACTCGATCGTCTCAAGGCCAATGGTCAAGAGGCGGCTGCGGCCAAGCTGAAGTCGGTTCGCAAGTGGATGCACCGAGACGACGCCCTGGTGCCGGATCGCCTGCGAGACGATGTCCAGCAAGCGCTGGTGGCCAGCCCCAAGCTTGATCAATTGATCCAGATGCGTGAGGAACTACGCGCACTTTGGACGCGTACCAACGTCTCGGCTGAGCAACTGGTTCAGGATCTGCAAGCCTGGTGCCACCGGGCGGAAGCCAGCGGCATCTCAGCGCTGCAAGATTTTTCACGCAAGCTGCGAGCAGCCTATTCCTGACACTGCACCGAGTCGCGAATCGGCAAGGGTTACCACTAGTTGGTAACCCTTTTTTTTGGCTGATTTTTTTCATCATGGATCCAAAATGAAAAAAATGACGGAATCGGGGTTCATGATCCGATAAACCCTGCCGATATCCACCTGCGGAGCGATGAGATTAGCCTGACAACAGGCCGTTTATTCGTGTCCTCAATCCCCAGTGAATGCCGTATTCTGAAATGGCTAACAAGGGATGACGTGAATACATCGATGCAAGTCAGGAACCTTCAACTCCTGGCGTGCGCCTCTCAAACGCTTATTCATTGAACAGGTTGAAGGCTATGGATCAAATCATGCAAGGAACGAATCACGCGTCTGGCAATGCGGGAGCCTCGGGGCCGGTCTCTGGCGGGGGCGCGGGCGGGGCAGACAACCCCATGCGCAAGATCATCATCATGGTCGGTGTGGCGATCCTGGTGTTCTTGGCCGTGACCACCTTCAGCGTTCAAAAATCCATTCAAAGCAGTGGGCAACTCACCGCGATCAAGGATTTGTATTTCCCCGTCTTGCAAAAGATCGAGGCCAATATGGTGCGCCTCGACAAGATGGAGGAGTTGTTTATGCGCTCGGTCATGCTGGGCGACAACGATCCCTTGGATGAAGAGTTGGGCATCTACCAAGATGGAGTCAAGGCCTTTGATGAGATGGCTGCCATCTACCCGCAAGAGGCCAAAGAAATCCAGCGCCTTCGCTCAGAGATGAAGACCTATCAGGACCTGGCCAATAACACGGCCAGAGCCCTGAATGCCAAGCAGACGAACATCGACGCCAAGAAGATGAATCTGCTGCTGAATGAGCTGCGCGAGTCGATCAAGAAATTTCGCGAAGCCAGCTATGGCAACTTTGTCAAATCCTTGGCTGAGTCGCAAAACACCGTCAAGCTCAACCTGTACATGGGCATTGCGCTCGGGTTGATGAACTTGGCTTTCATGGGCGTGCTGGTGTTCTTCATCCGCAACAACGTTCGCATGATGGCTGTGATCGCCGAGCAGAACGCGACCCTGGAGCTGCGTGTTGCCGAGCGAACTGCTCAGTTGCGTCAGAAGACCAACGACATCCAGGCCATGCTCGAAAACATGCCGCAAGGTGTGCTGACGGTGATGCCTGGTGGCGTGATTCACCCCGAGTACTCGGCGTACATGGAAACCATCTTCGAATCCACCGACATCGCTGGCAAGAACCTGATGGATTTGGTGTTCTCCAACACCAGCCTCGGCTCAGATGCCTTGTCCACGGTAGACGTGGCAGTAGGCTCAGTGATTGGCGAAGACTCCATGAACTACGAGTTCAACTCGCACTTGCTGGTGACTGAGTTCGACAAGACCATGCCGAACGGCGCAGTCAAGAGCCTGGAGCTGAGCTGGTCGCCTATCACCGACGACAACGATGTGGTCGAGAAGTTGATGCTGTGCGTGCGCGACGTGACCGAGCTCAAGCGCTTGGCCAGCGAAGCCGGCGCCCAGAAGCGCGAACTGGAAATCATTGGCGAAATCCTTGGGGTCAGCCAAGAGAAGTTCCAGGAGTTCATCGACAGCGCCAAGAAGTTTGTGGCCGAAAACCGCGACATCATCCAGAAGACACCGAACAAGGACATGGATGCGGTGGGGCTGCTGTTCCGCAACATGCACACCATCAAGGGCAACGCCCGTACGTATGGCTTGCTCAACATGACCAACACCGTGCACGAAACCGAGCAGGTGTACGACGAACTGCGTAAGGATGCCGAGAAGGCCTGGGAGCCCGATGCCATGCTGGCGCAACTCGATCAGGTCGAAGCCTTGCTGGATGAATACGCCAAGATCAACGACGTCAAGCTGGGACGCAAGGGCCCGGGTCGCCGTGGCAGCGTTGAGAAGTTCCTGATGGTCGAGAAAGACCAGGTCAGCCGTGCCCTGGAGCTGATCAAGTCCGCCAAGGCGGCTGATTCGGAAGCCATGAAGGCTGCGCTGCAGGAAGTGGATCAGACCTTGAGTTTGATCGGCACCGAAAAGATCGATCACGTGCTGGCCGGCATCATCGAGTCGATGCCATCTCTGGCCAAGGAGTTGGGCAAAGAGCCTCCGAAGATCTCGATTGAAGACCACGGGATCGTCGTTCGCACCCAAATCGTCGGGCTGTTGAAGAACGTCTTCACCCACGTGTTCCGCAACTCGATGGACCATGGTCTGGAGACCGCCGAAGTCCGCGAAGCGGCGGGCAAGAGCGCGGCCGGGCACATCCGCCTGAATCTGGGCATCCAAGGGGGCCGATTGGTCTTCAAACTGGGTGATGACGGACGCGGCTTGGCTGTGGCCAAGATTCGACAGAAGGCCATTGAAAACGGCGTGATCCAGGCAAGTGACAACCCGACGCCAGAGGAAATTGCGCAGTTGATCTTCGCCTCAGGCTTCTCGACGGCTGAGAAAGTCACCGAGGTCTCTGGGCGCGGGGTGGGCATGGACGCCGTGCGGGGGTTCCTGCAGCGTGAAGGTGGCGACGTGGCCATCCACTTCACCGACAGCAATGCCGCAGCCGAGATGCGTCCGTTCGAGTTGGTGATCACGCTGCCAGAGAAGTTCGCAGCGCACTTGTCAGCTTGAATTAGGGTCAGAAAAAACTGCTTTTCGACTGGATAGGGCCTTTATGCGAGGCAATGACCGCCGATATCCAGTGTTAAACCGGTCCCGTGACATCTCAGGTGTCACGGATTTCGGATCCGATTCCATCGAGGATTGAAGATGTTGATCTACTCGGTCTTGTTCATTGTGGGATGCATGCTCGGCGGTCTAGGCATGTGGTTTCGTCATCGACAGCTTGAGCACAAGCGTGGTGAAGTGGTGCTAAGAGCGGATGCTGACGCGGTTCAGCAAGCCCTGCTACAGCGCATCGCTGATTTGGAGGAACAGATGGCTCAACTGCTGCAACAGCGCCAGCAAGAGCAGTCTGCTGCGCAGGGCGAGTTGGCCGAACTCAAGCGTTCGCTGGATCGTCAACTGCACGAAGTCCAAAGTGACGCACAGGGCAGCAAAGAGCAGACCCTGGCCAACTGTGGTCGCCTGGCCACCTCCATCAACAACCTGCTGGGCCTGATCAAGACGTTCGAACGCTGGCATGCCGACATGAACGTGCTGCTGACCCACAACCGAGAAATGCACGAGCGCAATGACGAGTTCGCCGCGATCGTCCGGCAAGTCGTGATTGTCGCGTTGAACGCTTCCATTGAAGCAGCGCGGGCGGGTGAACTGGGCAAAGGCTTTGCCGTGGTTGCCAACGAAGTCCGCACCTTGGCCAATCGGGCCGAGGCCTTGTCCAACGACTACCGCAATAACCTTTACAAGAACGATCTGATTACCACCACCACCTTCCAGGATTTGCAGGCTGGCGGCAAGATGATCATCGGTGCTGTGACCGAATTGCAGTTGATCAACAGCAAGACCAAAGACGCTTTGGAAATGGCCTGACGATCATGATCACCCAGCAAGCCAAAGACGCCTTTGACTACATCGTCATCAACTCGCTGAAGGGCGCGTTGTCATCGTCGTCGGATGACCGTGTCGAGGTTGAGGTGATCGATGACGTCAAGGACGCCAAGGAAAAAAAGATTGTCCTCTTGACGGTCTCGTCCTATTTGTTTCGGGTGATGACGATGCTCTATTTCACCCTGAACAAAGACAGCAAGCAGCATTTCGCGGCGATCAATCGATCCGATCCCCAATCCATGACAGAAGGCGATTTTCTCGACGTCATTGGCGAATGCGGCAACATTTTTTGCGGGGCATTGAACCGGGAGCTTGCCCAGCATTTTCCCCATCTGGGGATGTCCACTCCCAACGTGCTGGACCGTGATTGCGTCGATTACCTGCAAGAGCTGGATGCTGGATACATCAAGCACTTCAAGGTGGCGATCAATGACATGGTCACCATGCACGCCAGTCTGGCTGTCTGTGATTACGCCGACATCGACTTCACGGTTGATATGAGCAGCAATGCAGATGAAAACAACGGCGAACTGGAAATGTTCTAGTCGCCCCTTCAACATCAAGGATCAACAACATGGTGGAAAAAGCGGAACTCGTCAGCAAAGTGTTGGTGCTCGATGAGTCATCTGATTGCAGTGCCCGCATCAAGGCGTTTTGCGATGCCAACCATCTCGTTCCGCTGCGCGCGCAGTCCGAGAACGTGATGTCTGTACTCAAGTCGAATGTCGATCTGGGCGCCATTTTCCTGGCTGAAGACTATGGCGTGCCCGCACGCGATGGCTTGTCTTTTGCACGCGAGATCCATGATGTGCGCCCCGAGCTGCCTATTTTCTTTCGGCGCAACAGCGTCGACACGCTGGATGACATGCCTGAGCTGCAAAAGAGCCTGTTCAGTCATGCTTACACGATCGACACCATCGACAAGCTGGGGCCGATCATCAACGAGGCCATTTTCAGCCTCGTGTATCCCAACGGCCTGGTTCGAGGGATCACCGAAATCACCAAGGCGGCCCTGGAAAGCCAGTTCAAGGACGTCGATGTGACGACCGAGGCCCCCTACATTGTTCGCGATCGCATCATCTATGGCGAGCTGTTCACCTTGATTCCGCTGGAAAGCAACTGG
>JAGWLR010000193.1 GCA_028864885.1 Burkholderiales bacterium
CATCAACTCACTCGGAAGGGGAAGTCCATGGCTATTTTGTTCGTTGGAATCGATCTCGCCAAGTCGGTATTTGCGCTGCACGGGGTCAATGAGCACGGCAAGGCGGTACTGGTGGCACCGAAGGTGCCACGAGACAAGCTGCTGGGTATGGTGGCAGCGCTGCCGCCGTGCACGATCGGCATGGAGGCTTGCTCGGGTGCCCATCACTGGGCCCGGCAATTTGCTCAGTTTGGCCACACCGTGCGCCTGATGGCTGCCCAGTTCGTGGCCCCCTACCGCATGAGCGGGCGCCGGGGCAAGAACGACGCAGCCGATGCGGCGGCGATCTGCGAGGCCGTGCAGCGCCCCAACATGCGCTTCGTGCCGATCAAGAGCCTGGAGCAGCAAGGCCGCTTGAGCGTGCACCGCATGCGCCAAGCCTTCATCGAGCAGCGCACCGGAATGATCAACCGCATCCGAGGCTTGCTGGCCGAGTTCGGGATCGTGCTGCCGTTGAAGGCAGCCACGGTTCGCCAGCAAGCGGGCGCCTGCCTGGAGGATCTGCCTGGTTGGGCCAACCTGGCCATCGGTGATGCGCTCAGCGAGTTGCACCGGCTCGATGAGCGCATTGCCCAGTACGACCGACACATTGCCCAGATGGCCAAGGATGATGATCGGGCGCGCCAGCTCATGAGGCTGCACGGCGTAGGCGAGACGACCGCTTCGGCCATGGTTGCCATGGTCGGCAATGGCCATGAATTCAGCTGCGGCCGTCAGTTCGCGGCCTGGCTGGGCCTGACGCCGGGCCAGTACAGCTCGGGAGGCAAAAGCCGACTCGGGCGCATCACCAAGGCCGGTGACAGCTATCTGCGAAGTTTGCTGGTGCTGGGCGCCAGAGCGGTGCTCAATGCCGCCAAAGGCAAGAGCGACAGCATCAGCCGATGGGCGTGTGCCTTGGCTGAGCGCAGAGGCTATTGGCGAGCCGTGATCGCCATTGCGGCCAAGAATGCGCGCATGGCCTGGGCTGTGCTCAGACGCGGCGAGGCCTTCGAGATGCCAAGCTAAAGCAGGTTGAGGAAAAGAACACCGCCGTGTGACGGCTATCGTTGATGACAACAGGTTGGACCTGCGCGGGCAGTGACCGTTTAACTTGGGGGCAGCGTCAAAGCGCTTGCCGGCTAACGAATGGGTCGCCCGCGTGCGTCTTTCATCAGGGTCTGCGGTGCTTGCATGGCCGCGTTCATGACCGTTTGTAGTCTTGCCAGTCCGCACCTTGTTGTCACTCCCTTTGCTCGCCTGATCTGCGTCGGCGTTGTGCTCGGTACTGATTATGTGGGCTCGCTGCGCGAGCCAGGGTCATCTATTGCTTGACAGACGGGGAAGCCCTTGTAGCCTTGGTTAACCGGCGCCGGAGCACGAAGTGCGCAGGGTACCGACATAGGCCATGAAAATGCCGAAGGCATGGCCTATGTTGGCGTCCGCGTTGAACCCCCAGTTAGGCTGGGGCGCGCAGTGGAAGCGGGTGGAGT
>JAGWLR010000194.1 GCA_028864885.1 Burkholderiales bacterium
ATGGCGCAAGACGCCCTGAACAAGAAATACAACCCCGAGTGGCAACGCGAGTTCGAACACGATCAGGCTCTGCGCCGCGCCCAGGAGGCCGCCGATCAAGCCAAGGTGTACGACGACCTCGAACGCATGATGTGCAGCGGGTGAGACGGCCCCCTGATTCACCAGACACGGACTATCGCTTATCTTACGGATAGGAATAGGACTGTGAGTATGACTAGGCGTACGGAGACCATAGAGGTCATCACTACGGATCAGCGTCGCAGACGTTGGTCCATCGAGGAGAAGTCTGCTCTGGTGCGTCGCACTTATGAGCCGGGCATGTCGGTTTCCTTGGTTGCCCGCGAAGCGGGCGTCTCAGCCGGCCTGTTGTTCCAGTGGCGCAAGCTCGATCGTCAAGGCGCTTTGGTAGCGGTGTCAGCTGGCGAAGCCGTGGTGCCCGCCTCTGAGCTGGCTGCGGCGCGGGCTGAGATTGCCAAGTTGCAGCGTGTGTTGGGCAAGAAGACCTTGGAGAACGAGATCCTCAAGGAAGCGGTGGAGTACGCCGCAGAAAAAAAGTGGATTGCGCGCTCGCCCTTATTGCCCAAGGACGAGCCGTGAAGACGGTTTGCCTAGCCCTTGGATTGGCGCGCTCACATGTCCACGACCTCATGCATCGGCCTGACACTTGGGTGGACGGCCGAACACGGCGAACACCTGTTGTCGATGAACAGTTGGTGGGCGAGATTCGTCAGCACATCACCGAGCTGCCCAGCTATGGCTACCGTCGTGCTTGCGCCTTGGTCAACCGAGCACGCCGTGCCAACGGCCAATCGGTGGTCAATCCAAAACGGGCATACAGGGTCATGAAGCAACATGGACTTTTGCTGCCGCGCGCGCCTCACCGCAAGGCTTCAAGCAGGCTGCACGATGGCAAAGTCGCTGTGGGTAACAGTGACCTGCGGTGGTGCTCTGACGGCTTCGAGATCAAATGTGATTCCGGCGAAACGGTCACGGCCACCTTCGCCAAGGATTGCTGTGACCGCGAAATCATGGCCTGGCGTGCCTGGCCCGGAAAAGGGCTACCAGGTGAGCCTGTGCGAGAGATGCTCATCGAGGCTGTGGAAAAACGCTTCGGTTCGGTCGAAGCCATTCCAACAAACCACCAGCTTGAGTTCCTCTCGGACAACGGTGGGGCCTACATCGCCATCGAAACCAGACGCATCGCCAGAGAGTTGGGGCTCAAGCCCATCAACACGCCGGTGTGCAGTCCTCAGAGCAACGGCATGGCTGAGAGCTTCGTCAACACGTTCAAACGGGACTACGTCAGCCGAATGGACCTTCAAGATGCCAGAACCGTGCTGGCGCAGCTGCCATCCGCGTTTGAGCACTTCAATGAAGTGCATCCGCACTCAAGCTTGAAAATGAAATCGCCTCGGGAGTTCAGGCAACATCAACTGCGCAAAACCCAACCCGATGGGACCGCGCTACATTGCGCATAGACCGTGTCCGGGAATACGGGGGCAAGATCA
>JAGWLR010000028.1 GCA_028864885.1 Burkholderiales bacterium
GGGGGGGGGTGGGGCCTCTCGTGCCCACAGCGTGGCCAATGGCCTGGACGAGTTGCTGGCGCGCGGCGCTCAACCGCACGACTGGGTTCTGGTGCATGATGCCGCCCGTTGTCTGATCAGCCCACAGTCTGTGGACCGATTGATCGATGCCTGTATGCCGGACGAGGTAGGCGGCATTTTGGCTTTGCCGCTGGCTGACACCTTGAAGTCGGCGGTTCAGGATCAACACGGTGCCACGCGTGCCACGCAGACAATTGATCGCTCAGGCAAGTGGGCGGCGCAAACCCCGCAGATGTTCCGTCTGGGGTTGTTGCGGCCGGCCTTGATGTTGGGCTTGAGCACGCCCGAGGCGGCCGCAGCCATCACTGACGAGGCCAGTGCCATCGAAGGGCTGGGGCATCAGCCCCTGCTGGTGCAGGGTGACTTCGAAAACTTCAAGGTGACGTGGCCGGGCGACTTTGCTTTGGCCGAGCGCTTGCTGCGAGTTTGATGGCGGCCATCACGACCGGCTTGGCCCACTCCGGCGTCTGAGTCAACGCGGTGGGCGTTTGGGGGACGAGTACCTTGGGTACGGCCTTGGGGCCGGTTCGTCGCCAATGCAAAACTGGTTGCAGACGCGGCGCTTGGCCCTGTTGCGGGCTGGCTTCGGCGCTGTTGTCGTACACCCTCAACTCGGTGAGATAGGGCAGCAACTCGATCAATTGAAGTCGGCTCTGATCAAAGCGGCGTCGCACGTCGGCCTCAGGGATGTCGTGCCCCCCGTGTTGGACCCGCGCCTTGATGCGGGCCAGGTGCAATTCGGGGCTAGCCAGTCCCACGTACCAGATGCGAACCTCGAAACCCGCTTCGGCAGCGTCCTTCAGCAATTTGGCGAAACTGCGTCCACCCAATGTGGTCTCGAAGTTGTAGTCGAGGCCTTCAACGATGGCCCGCTGCAGCAGTCGCTTGCCCTCGTGCCAGGCGGCACTGTTGGCCTGCGTTGGACTCAAGTGAGGTTGCTCTGCCCGGATGCGCGCAGCGGCCTCATCAGGGTTGAAATAGTGGCCACCACGCGCTCGAATCGTGGCGCCGCCGATGCTGCTCTTGCCGGCGCCGTTGGTGCCAGCCAGCACAAACAATCTGGGTGCCTGAGACAGGCTCACCTTGCGACAGCGGCCAATGCAGCTTGCGCCATCTCGTCAGGCGATGTGTCGAAGGCGTCGAGCATGGCATCCCGAGCAGCTGAGGTCTGCATGCTGGCCAGCAAGTCATCGAATTCATGACTCAAGCTGGACAGTGGGCGAGATTGCGCATTGATCAGGGCCTGATAGGCATCCAGCGACAACACCACCGCTGTGGCCCGATCGCGTTTGGTGATGGCCACCATGCCTTGGCTGTATGCCGTGTCCAGGACTCGGCCAAAACTGTTTTTGGCTTCGGTCGCTGAAAACTCCGGGACTTCAACTTCATCCCCCCGGAAATGGCGCAGGTTCAAGGCAGTCATGAGACACCTCCAGCAAACAATGCTTGCATTATAGCCAAATTGGCTGATTTGTCCAATTTGGCTATTTGGGGTGAACTGTGACGAGTGGACTGCCTTGCATTCGCTGTAGCCTCGTTACCAGGACACTTCCTGCTCAGGCGTGGCCTTGATGCGATGCAGCGACAAGTCAGCGCCTTCAAACTCCTCTTCATGAGTCAGGCGCAGTCCTGTCAGCTTGTGCAGCAGGCCGTACACCACACCGCCGGTTACCAAAGCGAAGGCCAGCACGCAAACGGTTCCCACCAATTGGGTGACGAAGTTGACCCCACCGGCCCCGCCCAATGCAGTTTGACCAAAGATGCCGGCTGCGATGCCACCCCACGCGCCGCACAGGCCATGCAAAGGCCACACACCCAGCACATCGTCAATCTTCCATTTGTTCTGCACCAGGGTGAACATGACCACGAAGAGGGCGCCAGCTACCGCGCCAACGACCAAAGCGCCAGCTGGATGCATGATGTCAGAGCCTGCGCACACGGCTACCAGTCCGGCCAAGGGGCCGTTATAGGCAAAGCCCGGGTCGTTCTTGCCCATCAACACGGCGACCAAGGTGCCGCCGACGAGCGCCATCAGCGAATTCACGGCCACCAAGCCGGAGATCTTGTCGATGGTTTGGGCGCTCATCACGTTGAAGCCAAACCAACCCACGGCCAGGATCCACGAGCCCAGGGCCAGGAAGGGGATGCTGGAAGGCGGGTGGGCCGACATGGCGCCATCCTTGCGATAGCGGTTGCGGCGTGCACCCAGGATCAGCACAGCAGGCAGCGCAATCCAGCCACCAAAGGCGTGCACCACCACCGAGCCAGCAAAGTCGTGCAACTGGCCGCCAGTCAGATGCTGCAACCAGTCTTCAAAGCCGAACTTGTTGGCCCAGACTGCGCCCTCGCACAGCGGGTAGAACAAGCCGACGATGACCGCGGTGGCGATCAATTGAGGGCCAAACTTGGCGCGCTCAGCAATGCCGCCCGAGATGATGGCCGGGATCGCTGCTGCAAAGGTCAGCAAAAAGAAGAATTTGACCAGCGCATAGCCGTTGTTCTGGGCCAGCGTGCCGGCCCCGCTGAAGAAGTCGACGCCATAGGCAACGGTGTAGCCCACGAAGAAGTACACGATGGTCGACACACAGAAGTCGACGAGGATTTTCACCAGCGCATTGACCTGGTTCTTTCCGCGAACGGTTCCCAGCTCCAGAAAAGCGAATCCTGCGTGCATGGCCAGAACCATGACAGCGCCTAAAAGGATGAACAGCGTGTCGGCGCCTTGTTTGAGTTGATCCATTTGAGTTGTGAGGCTAAGGTCGATTGAAAAACAACAGCACCAAATCAGTGCGAATCAGACTTTGACTTAATTCGGTGCGGCAATAGCACCAAATGTAAGCAATTTGTGTACCAGTATGGTGATTCATGCTGTCTACTGGTGCGGTTAACCTTCTGTTGGCCATTCAAGACAACAAGATGAACCAATATGGTGCCGATTGGCGATGTGCGCCTGCAATCGAACCACTTTGGTGCACCAAAGGCAAGGTGGGATAATGCGCCCCTTTTCTGGCAGCCGGTGGCGCATATGCAGATTCGAGTCGGTGAAGGTTGGGATATCCACGCCCTGGTCGAAGGTCGCCCATTGATCTTGGGCGGTGTTCGCATCGAGCACACGCATGGTCTGTTGGGCCACTCTGATGCTGATGCTTTGCTGCATGCCATCACCGACGCCGTCTTGGGTGCTGCGGGATTGGGTGACATTGGCCGTCACTTCCCCGATACCGATCCCAGGTTCAAGGGGGCGGATTCGATGACCCTGCTGGTTGAGGCGGTCGAACGCGTGAAAACCGCAGGTTGGCTGATCGGTAATCTCGACAGCACCATCGTCGCTCAGGCACCGAAGATGGCTCCCCACATTCCTTTGATGCGCGAGCGCATCGCTCAGGCGCTGGGGTTGAGCCCTGATGCTGTCAACGTCAAAGCAAAAACGGCAGAAAAAATGGGACCGGTTGGCCAAGGGCAGGCCATTGAGGCCCGCGCAATCTGCTTACTCAGCAAACGCCCCGACTGAGCGCGGCGCGCTTTCTCAACGATCAAGGGGCTCGCTTGAGCTTGATGTGGGCAATCAGCCCACCATCGGGTGCGTTGGCCAACTCCAGGCCACCGCCCATCCGTTGCAGAGCCTTGTCAACAATCGCCAAACCCAGGCCAGCTCCCGTCGCGGCTGTGCGCGCCGCATCTCCGCGGAAAAACGGTGTCGTCAGTTGATGCAGCTTCTCGGGGGCCACACCAGGGCCATGATCGCGCACCGACAGGATCACCCACGAGCCTGAACGCGTGTAGCTCACCTCCACATTGGTCACGCCGGTGTAGGTGTTGCGACCATAGCGACGAGCGTTTTCAAACAGATTGGTCAGCACCCGACCCAATTCGGTTTCGTCCGCCATGACCTTGGTGTCGATGGGCAACTTCGCCGAAATGCGGATGCGTTTGGTGTCACGGAACTGGCTGATGGCTTTGTCGACCACCGTGGACACATGCACCGGCACCAACTGCACATCACCCGGCCGCGCGTAGTCCATGAACTTGTCGATGATGGCGTCAAGCTGGTCAATGTCGGCGGCGATGTTGCGCTTGGCCTCTTCGTCCACCACACTCATCTCGGCTTCCAGGCGCACTCGAGCCAATGGTGTCCGCAGGTCATGGGAAATGCCTGCGAGCATCACAGCGCGGTCCTCTTCTACCTTGGCCAGCTCACGCGCCATCCGGTTGAAGCCCTGATTCACCTCCCGAATCTCACGCGTGATCATGGTTTCATCCAAAACCGAGTCGTACTCGCCCTCACGGATGCGGCTGGCCGCAAACGACAGTTCCTTCAGCGGCTGGTTGATCAGTCTGGCGATGGCGGCCGATCCCAGAATCGTGGCCACAAAGGCAATGCCCACCCAGATGAACCAGGTTTTCCCGGTCATCGGTTCGACCCGACTGCTGTCGGCCTGAAGCCAATAGTTGTCCCTCTCAATCTGGAAGCCTACCCACAGCCCCGGGGTGCCATTGACACTGCTGGCCACGACCGTAGAGGGGCCGAGCCGGCTGCGCAACTCTTCCCCAATGGCCCGCGTGAAGCGGCTGACCTCGAAGGGCTCAAAGCGGTCAGAGGGCTCATGCGGCTTGAGAACGATGGCCTCCTGATCAAACAGGGTTTTGACCAGGGTCACGCGGTTGATGCTGTCTGCGTAGCGCAGCGCAGCACGGGATAGGTTCACCAAGCTGGCGATCTGTTGGGCAGCCTGAACCGCGCGAGGTTCAAATTCCAGGGATCGGAATGTCTGAACCCAGGCAACGATTCCTGCTGTCAACAGAACTGCCAACAAAATGAACGTCCGCCAAAACAGGCTCAGGGCGAAACGTTTTCTAGGCATGTGTCACCAAATCAAGCGCCGCCATCCGGCACGAACACATAGCCTACGCCCCACACCGTCTGGATATAACGCGGTTGAGCGGGGTCGGGTTCGATCATTTTTCGCAATCGCGAGATCTGGACATCCAGGCTGCGATCAAACGGTTCGAACTCTCGCCCACGTGCCAGCTGTGCCAGCTTGTCGCGTGACAGGGGTTGCCGGGGATGGCGCACCAGCGCTTTGAGCATCGAAAACTCGCCCGTGGTCAGGGCGATAGGCTCGCCATCCTTGCTCAGGCGTCGCAAAGCCAGATCAAACTCAAACGGCCCGAACTGAACGGTTTGAGCCTCCTTGGCGGGGGCCCCGGGGGCTTCTTGAGCCGGGCGGCGGCGCAGCACGGCGTGGATGCGGGCCAGCAGTTCTCGGGGATTGAAAGGCTTGGGCAGGTAGTCGTCAGCCCCGACCTCCAGGCCGACGATGCGATCAACATCCTCAACCTTGGCTGTCAACATGATGATGGGGGTGACATCATTCGCGGCACGCAGGCGGCGGCAGATGGACAGGCCATCCTCGCCAGGCAGCATCAAATCCAGCACAATCAGGTCGACCGTTTCACGGGTCAGCAGGCGGTTGAGTGCCTTGGCATCCTCTGCCAGCAATACCTCAAACCCCTCCTGGCTGAGATAGCGACGCAGCAGATCTCGAATGCGGGCGTCGTCATCGACCACCAGAACGCGGTCAGGACGCTGCGGTGCGGGCGTCGTAGTCATGTTCGGTCCTCGTTATTTGTAACAGAGCCGGATTGTGCGCAGTTTGAGCGTACCAAAACCGGGTCATTGACCAGTTGTTACAAATATTGCTGCATCCAGACGTGATCGTCAAGCTGATTGAACCGTTTGTCATCTTTGGGAGACTTTCACCATGCAAATGCATTCTTTGAAGCAAGGCTGGGCCATCGGCCTCCTTGTGTGCGCAACGGCTTGTGGCGCCGCTACACGCGAAAACGCCGTCAGCTTTACGTCTACGGCGACCGAAGAACTGGTTCAAGACCAGATGACCGTGACCTTGCAGGTGCTCAAAGAGGGCGCAGTGGCATCCGATGTCCAATCGGCCCTGAAGGCTGCCATTGACGGAGCCTTGAAAGAGGCGCGTCAGGCTGTCGAGCCCAATGGCGCGTTGGATGTGAAATCGGGCGGATTCTCCGTATTCCCGCGGTACAGCAGCACCGGCAAGATTTCCGGGTGGCAGGGCAGTGCGCAATTGATTGTCGAGGGCACGGACATGCCCAGAATCAACCAATTGGTCGGGCGGTTGAGTCAGATGAATGTCACGGGGGTGGGGTATGGGCTGTCGCGGCCCTTGCGCGAGGCCAAGGAGTCAGCGCTCACGACCCAAGCCATTGCGCGCTTCAAGTTGCGTGCGCAGCAAATGGCCAAAGATTTTGGCTTCAAGTCCTACAGCCTTGGCGAGGTGACGGTGTCATCGACTGATCCGGGGTTCGAGAACCGCCCGCCTGTGTTGTACGCCATGCGGGCCAAGGCCATGGATGCCGCTGAATCGGCGCTGCCTAGTGAACCGGGCAAGGGAACCTTGTCGGTCACGGTCAGTGGCAGCGTGATCCTGCAGCCCTGAGGCGACCCTTCAGGTGCTCAAAGGGGTGGGGGCCGTTGGGGCGAAGCCCGAGGGGCTGCCCTCAGCTCGCTCGCGCCACCTCCCACCAATTAGCACTTGGTGTGGAATGAACTGAGTCTTGTAGGACATCTTGGGGCTCTGAGCAATCCAGTAGCCCAGGTAAACATATGGCAGGCCCAAGACGCGAGCCTGTTCAATCTGCCACATCACGCCAAAGGTGCCGTAGCTGGCATGGTCATCCGGGTCATAAAACGTGTAGACCGCAGACAACCCATCGTTGAGGATGTCCACAATCGACACCATTTTCAGCGCCCCTTGCTGCTGTCCTGGTTGGGGTGGCTCACGGAACTCGACCAGTCGAGAGTTGACCCGGCTGTGGAGCAGAAACTGGGTGTATTGGTCCACCGAGTCGTGATCCATGCCGCCGCCCCGGTGGCGACCTGTCTGGTAGCGCAGGTACAGTTGGTAGTGCTCATTGCTGAAGCACAAACGCAAAACCCTGCTCTCCAGGTGTTCGTGGGCTTTCCAGGCGCGTCGCTGGCTTCGGGTTGCAGCAAAGCGGTCGACACACACCCTCAGTGGCACACAAGCCTGGCATCCGTCGCAATATGGCCGGTAGGTGAACATGCCACTGCGCCGAAATCCGTTGGCCACCAAACCGGAGTACACATCGGCATTGATCAACTGACTGGGCGTAGCCACCTGCGACCGGGCCGACCTGTTTTCCAGGTAGCTGCACGGGTAGGGGGCTGTTGCATAGAACTGCAACGAAGCCAGTGGAAGATCTTTGAGGTGTGTCACTCGGCCAGAACGTAGCGCCAAAGAGAACGATGATAGGACCAATTTTTTGGAGGCGGGAGATCAATCACCCCCCCCAAATGAGCTTCGAATTGCTTTCTGGGCCACGGGCGCGCGCCCATTGAGGCCAAGTGCCGTGTTTCCTGCTGGCAATCAATCAGCTCGATCTGATTGTCGAGGCAAAAGCATACAAGCGCAGCCAACGCGATCTTCGAGGCGTCGGTCTCCCACGCGAACATCGACTCACCGAAAAACATGCGTCCCAGGTTGACACCATAAAGGCCGCCCACCAGTTGCCCGTTTCGCCACGTTTCAAACGAATGGACCGCGCCTCTCTGGTGCCAGGCTTGGTAAGTGTTTTGGATGTCGTCCACGATCCATGTGCCAGACTGACCCTCTCGCTCCGTCTGCGCGCAAGCCTGTATCACGACGTCGCAGCGATGGTCGACACGGATCTCGCATGTTGGATCGTCTCTGAATTTGCGCAGCGTTTTACGCAGGGATCGAGAGACCTTCAGCTCGGCCGTGGGCAGGACCATGCGAGGATCGGTGGACCACCAAAGGACCGGCTGACCTGGGCTGAACCACGGAAAGATGCCCCTTCGATAGGCCTGCTCAAGACGCTTGACGCTCAAGCCCTGACTGGCAGCGAGCAAGCCAGGTGCCTCCGTTCCCGGGCCGAGAGCCTCACGAGTAGGAGGAAAGGGGGCATCAGTCTCCAGCCAGGGGATCATCATGGTGAAAGCAATGAAACCAAAAAAAAGCCCGATGGCGAGCCATCGGGCTTAAAGGTACCTTAGAAAAGGTTCAAGAGGTACCGAGGAGACAACCTTTCAGGGAGTACCGCTTGTTCAAGGCGGTCACTCTCAGATTCGGTTCAAGGGGCAAAGTTCAGTCGTTTGAGTTGATTTCTTGCAAAGTTCTGTATCAAACGAATGGTTGCCCCTCTTGCCTCGACGACTTAGGCGGCCTTGCGAGGAGCCTTGGTTGCAGATTGGGTGGCCTTCACAGCGGTGTTGGTGATGGCTTGGAAGTTGGCTTCAGCGACATCAGCAGCTTGCTTGGCAGCCTTTTGCACGGTGTCAAAAGCGTTGTTGGCAGCGGCCACAGCAGATTTCACCATCACGACGGCGTTTTCAGTGCCGGCAGGTGCGTTTTTCACAGCGTTGTCAACCACAGACATGAACTTCTTCTGGGCTTCGGCGATTTGCGATTCAGCCAGCTTGCTCACTTCGGTGCTGGTGCTCGAAGCGATGTCGTACAGGTGACGGCTGTAAGCAGCGGCCTTCTCAGCGGAAGGTTGCAGCAGGCTGGTTTGCAGGGCCAGCAACTCTTGAGCGTCTTTCACAGCCAGCACAGCCTTGGTGTGCTCAGCCACTTCGTCCATCGTGGTCTTGGCGACTTGCAGGTTCAGTTCCAGAACCTTTTCCACGCCTTCAAATGCCTTTTGGCCCAGGTCGAACAGGGTGGCGACGTTGGCTTTGTGGTTGGCCAGCAGTTGTTCAGCGGTCAGCATGTCGGATCTCCGTTGGGTGTTGATTGGGTTGTGTTGCACTGCAACATGAGTCGTAGTATAGGCCGAACGCGGATTAATGCAAGAGGGTTTTGTGCAGTGCAGCAAAACCGTTGCACAAGTGTCAAAAACTTGACGATTGCTCGTGTCGCGTCACCGCTCGGCTGCTGGGGTAGCCATCGGCAACGGCCATCGCCTACACTTGTGCGTTCTAAAGAATTTTCACAACTTGTGATCACATCATCATGAGCCTGCTGCAAGTCAAAGCTGGCGCCAAGGCGCCTGACGTGTTCAACGTCGTCATCGAAATCCCCGCCAACGCCGATCCGATCAAGTACGAGATCGATCATGAAACCGGCGCTGTGTTTGTGGACCGTTTCATGGGGACCTCCATGCACTACCCATGCAACTATGGGTACGTGCCGCAAACCATTGCAGCAGACGGTGACCCCGTCGACGTACTGGTGGTCACTCCTTTCCCACTGCAGCCCGGCGTGGTGATTCCTTGCCGTCCACTGGGGATCCTGAAGATGGAAGATGAGGCGGGCGGCGACTCCAAGCTGGTTGCTGTGCCTACCGAAAAAATCTGCCCGATGTACAAGGCTATCCAGAAGATGGAGGATCTGCCTGAGTTGCTGGTCAACCAGATCAAGCATTTCTTCGAGCACTACAAGGATCTGGAGCCCGGCAAGTGGGTCAAGGTCGTGGGCTGGGATGGCATCGAAGCCGCCAAAGCCGAGGTCACTGGCGGCTTGGCTGCCTATGCCAAGGATCACGCCTGATTGGTGTTGGTTTTTTAAATTCCAACCCAAGCGCAACAAAGCCACCGGATGCCCGGTGGCTTTTTGCTTTCAGGTCAGACGTCTCAGGGCGTTCGACAGGATCTGCCCCATTTCGTGGATTTGCTGTCGCTCAATGATGAGTGGAGGAGACAGGGCGATCGTGTCCCCAGTGGTTCGCACCAGCAGGCCGGCCTCCCAGCATGACAGGTAGACTTCAAAAGCCCGGCTACCCACCGGTGCCCCCATGCGAGGGGCCAACTCGATGGCGCCAACCAGACCCGTGTTGCGAATGTCGATCACGAACGGCAAGTCGGCCAGCGAGTGGAGCATGTCTTCCCAATCCGGGCTCATTGAGCTGGCACGGGAGAAGAGATTTTCCTCTTCATAAGTGTCTAGCGTCGCCAAGGCTGCTGCGCATGCCAGTGGGTGGGCCGAGTAGGTGTAGCCGTGCGGAAGCTCAATGCCGTGGGGCGTTGCCCGGATGATGGTTTGATGGATCGTTTGGTGGCAGGCCACAGCGCCCATCGGGACGCAGCCATTTGTGATGCCTTTGGCCATCGTCATCAGATCTGGGGTGACTTCGTAGTGCTGCGCCGCAAAGGGGGCGCCCAATCGACCGAACCCGGTGATGACCTCGTCGAAGATCAGCACAATGCCATGCTGCGAGCAGATTTGTCGTAGGCGCTGCAGGTACCCTTGAGGTGGCATCAGGGCTCCGGTCGAGCCAGCCACTGGCTCCACGATGACCGCCGCAATGGTGGAGGCATCGTGGAGGCTGATCAGACGTTCCAGGTCGTCGGCCAGTTCTGCGCCGTGTTCCGGTTGACCCCGCGAGAAGGCATTGCGACCCAAATCGTGCGTATGGCGAAGGTGGTCTACACCAGCCATCTGACTGCCAAACCACTTGCGGTTGGGGCCCATGCCACCGACCGCGGTGCCCCCAAAGTTCACGCCGTGGTAGCCGCGTTCCCGTCCAATCAACCTAGTGCGATGTGCCTCTCCGTTGGCGCGATGGTAGGCCAGAGCGATCTTCAAGGCAGACTCAACCGCCTCTGATCCGGATGTGGTGAAAAACACATGCTTCAGCGTCGGTGGCAAGTGTTGGGTCAAGCGTTCAGCCAGCCTGAATGCATCGGCGTGGGCCATCTGAAAAGGCGGGGCATAGTCCATTTTGGCCGCTTGGGCGGCAATGGCTTGCGTGATCCGCGGGCGAGCGTGCCCCGCGTTCACGCACCACAATCCGGCCGTGCCATCCAGAATGCGCCGCCCCTCAGGGGTCCAATAATGCATACCCTCAGCCCGCTCAAGCATGCGTGGGGACCGCTTGAAAGCCTGGTTGGAGGTAAAGGGCATCCAGTAGGCGTCTAGGTTGAGGGGCATGGCTGGGCTCCGCGAGGATGTATGGACGTGATGTTCTACCGGAACGCCCCGTGTTTGAAGGGTTAAGTCTTATATAAGACACAAGTCTTTGGCATTTCGGTAGAAACACGGTAGACTTACGGGTTTTCTAGTACCTCCCACTAACCCCCTCGGAGATCGTCATGACGAAACTCACCCGTGAACAGCAAATCGCTGCCCTGGAAAAAGACTGGGCCGAAAACCCTCGCTGGAAAGGCGTTAAGCGCGGCTACTCCGCTGCTGACGTTGTCCGTCTGCGCGGTAGCCTGCAGCCCGAGTACACCTTGGCCAAGAACGGCGCTGAAAAGCTGTGGGCGAAGGTCAACGGCGGTGCCAAGAAGGGTTATGTGAACGCTTTCGGTGCTATCACCGCCGGTCAAGCCATGCAACAAGCCAAGGCTGGCCTGGAAGCTGTGTACCTGTCGGGTTGGCAAGTTGCTGCTGACGGCAACACGTCTGAAACCATGTACCCCGACCAGTCGCTGTACGCTTACGACTCCGTGCCTACCATGGTTCGTCGTATCAACAACACCTTCAAGCGTGCAGACGAAATCCAATGGTCGCGTGGCATCAACCCCGGCGACGAAGGCTTTGTGGACTACTTCCTGCCTATCGTTGCTGACGCTGAAGCCGGTTTCGGTGGCGTGTTGAACGCTTTCGAACTGATGAAGAACATGATCGCTGCAGGCGCTGCTGGCGTTCACTTCGAAGACCAACTGGCTGCCGTGAAGAAGTGCGGTCACATGGGCGGTAAGGTTCTGGTTCCCACCCGTGAAGCCGTTGAAAAGCTGATCGCTGCTCGTTTCGCTGCTGACGTGATGGGCGTGTCCACTATCGTTCTGGCTCGTACCGATGCTGAAGCCGCTAACCTGCTGACTTCTGACTACGACGAAAACGACAAGCCCTTCCTGACTGGCGAACGCACTCAAGAAGGTTTCTATCGCGTGAAGAACGGCCTGGAGCAATCCATCAGCCGCGGCGTGGCTTACGCTCCTTACGCTGACTTGGTGTGGTGTGAAACTGGCGTGCCTGACATCGGCTTCGCCCGTGAATTCGCTCAAGCCGTGCACGCTGCTTGCCCTGGCAAGCTGCTGTCGTACAACTGCTCGCCTTCCTTCAACTGGAAGAAGAACCTGGACGACAAGCAAATTGCTTCGTTCCAAGACGACCTGTCGGCTCTGGGCTACAAGTACCAGTTCATCACCCTGGCTGGTATCCATATCAACTGGTTCAACACCTTCCAGTTCGCCCACGCTTACGCCCGCGGCGAAGGCATGAAGCACTACACCAACATGGTGCAAGAGCCCGAATTCGCAGCTCGCGAAAAGGGTTACACCTTCGTGTCGCACCAACAAGAAGTGGGTGCTGGCTACTTCGACGACGTGACCACCGTGATCCAAGGTGGTTCGTCTTCCGTGAAGGCCCTGACTGGCTCGACCGAAGAAGAACAATTCCACTGATCTGTTGCCTGAGGTTCGCTTCGGCGGGCCTCAAGCCAGAAATGGAATGCAAAACCCGATGCCGAAAGGCGTCGGGTTTTTTATTGTCAGGCTACAATCCCAAGATGTGCTGACATCGCTATGTGTCAGTGGAACGCACACCAAGTAAGGAACGTAGAAAGGCAGTCACGGTTATGACACCGCGAACTTCGACCACCACTTTCACCTCCACCGAGGTTTAGTCGGCTGGCCGCTGCTTTCGTTTTTCCTGATCTGACCAGAAAGCGCGGCGCCCCCCGCGCTTTTTTGTTGCCCGAATGCTTTTGCTTTGGGCGTATTCCAAAAAACTCAAGTTGAGACAATCATGATTTCCATTCAATTGCCCGATGGTTCCAAGCGTGAATTTCCGGGCCCCGTGACGGTGGCCGACGTGGCCGCCTCGATTGGCACGGGATTGGCCAAGGCTGCTTTGGCTGGTCGTGTGGGGCAGGGGGAAGCTGCTCGTCTGGTCGATACCAGTCATCGGATCGATTCGGATACCCAGTTGGCCATCATCACCGAGAAGGATGCGGATGGCCTGGACATCATTCGCCATTCGACCGCGCACTTGTTGGCGTATGCAGTGAAAGAGTTGTTCCCTGAGGCGCAGGTCACCATTGGCCCGACCATTGAAGACGGCTTCTACTACGACTTCGCCTACAAGCGCCCCTTTACGCCGGAAGACTTGGAGGCCATCGAGAAAAAGATGGCTGAGTTGGCCAAGAAGGACGAGAAGGTTGAGCGTAAGGTGCTGCCTCGTGATCAGGCTGTGTCTTACTTCAAGGGCTTGGGGGAGCACTACAAGGCCGAGATCATTGAAAGTATCCCTGCTGATCAGGACGTTTCGCTCTATTCCGAGGGAGCGTTCACCGATCTGTGCCGCGGGCCTCACGTGCCGAGCACAGGTAAGCTCAAACACTTCAAGTTGATGAAGGTGGCGGGCGCCTACTGGCGGGGCGATCATCGCAATGAGCAGTTGCAGCGAGTGTATGGCACGGCCTGGACGACCAAAGATGACCTGCAGGCCTATCTGACTCGTCTCGAAGAGGCTGAAAAGCGTGACCATCGCAAGCTGGGGCGTGAGCTCGATTTATTCCACATCGACGATCACGCTCCTGGTGTGGTCTTCTGGCACCCGAAGGGGTGGTCGGTGTGGCAGGCGGTGGAGCAGTACATGCGCCAGGTCTACCGTGACAACGGGTACCAGGAGGTCAAGGGTCCCCAGATCATCGACAAGACCTTGTGGGAAAAAACAGGTCACTGGGACAAGTACCGTGAAAACATGTTCACGACCGAATCGGAAAAGCGTGACTACGCGCTCAAGCCGATGAACTGTCCTGGCCACATCCTGATCTTCAATCAAGGAATCAAGAGCTATCGCGATCTGCCCGTGCGTTACGGTGAGTTTGGGCAATGTCACCGCAATGAACCTTCCGGCGGCTTGCACGGCATCATGCGTGTACGCGGCTTTACTCAGGACGATGGCCACGTCTTCTGTACCGAAGATCAGATCCTGGCTGAGTGCGTGGCTTTCACGGCCCTGTTGCAGAAGGTGTATCAGGATTTCGGATTCACCGACATCATCTACAAGGTGGCGACTCGCCCCGAGCACCGCATTGGCTCGGATGAAGTCTGGGACAAAGCCGAGAGTGCCTTGATGGAGTCATTGCGCGCCACTGGCAGCGAGTTCACGATCGCGCCGGGGGATGGGGCGTTTTATGGTCCCAAGATCGAGTACACCCTGAAAGACGCCCTCGGACGCCACTGGCAGTGCGGCACGATTCAGGTTGAT
Source organism: Burkholderiales bacterium (assembly GCA_028864885.1). Taxonomy (GTDB): domain Bacteria; phylum Pseudomonadota; class Gammaproteobacteria; order Burkholderiales; family Burkholderiaceae_C; genus Aquabacterium. The sequence goes on from JAGWLR010000028.1 coordinate 14,295, forward strand.
TTTTCGATGCCGCAGCGCCTCGGCGCAGAATACGTGACCGAAACCAGCGACCGCAAGCACCCTGTGATGTTGCACCGCGCGATCCTGGGGTCGCTGGAGCGATTCATCGGGATTTTGATCGAGCAACATGCCGGTTCGCTGCCAGTTTGGCTGGCGCCGGTGCAGGCGGTGGTGCTCAACATCACCGATGCGCAGGCTGATTACGCTCAAGAAATTGCCAAATCACTGCAAAAACAAGGACTTAGGGTCCAGCTCGATTTGCGAAACGAGAAAATCACGTATAAAATCCGTGGGCATTCTTTGCAGAAGGTGCCTTACTTCATCGTTGTCGGTGACAAAGAGAAGGCCGATGGCACCATCGCCGTGCGCGCCCGAGGGAACCAGAACCTCGGTGTGATGTCGCTCGAAGATTTCTCCCAGAAGATTTCTCAAGACATCGCCAATAAGGCCTGAGGCGGCAGCGTGCGTTTCCAGAGTTGGGATCGCACGCTTTCGTCTTGTTACCAGGGCGCGTGAGTTTGGACTACCGGTGCAGGCCAAGGGGCCTGTGGCCTGAAGGAATTCGACATCGCTAACTTTTTTGACCGCCGGACGCCCAATGTCGAGCGTAAGCACCGGCTCAATCGTGAGATCACAGCACCTGAGGTGCGTCTGAACGGGGTTGAGAACGAACCCCTGGGTATCGTCAGCATCCAGGAGGCCTTGCGCCTGTCTGCAGAGGCTGATGTGGACTTGGTCGAAATCGCGGCTCAGGCGGATCCCCCTGTGTGCCGTCTCATGGATTACGGCAAGTTCAAGTACCAGGAACAGAAAAAAGCTCACGATGCCAAGCTGAAGCAAAAGGTCATCGAAGTCAAAGAAGTCAAGTTCCGCCCTGGTACAGATGAAGGCGACTACCAGATCAAGCTGCGCAATCTGCGACGCTTCCTGGAAGATGGCGACAAGGGCAAGGTGACCCTGCGGTTCCGTGGCCGTGAAATCACCCACCAGGAACTGGGCATGCGGTTGCTGGAACGTGTACGCGATGATCTGGTCGATTGCTCGATTGTCGAAAACATGCCGAAGTTGGAAGGGCGCCAGATGATCATGGTTCTGGCACCCAAGAAGAAGAAATAACCAATCCGCGCAAGCGGGGCGGTTTGCCAAGGTGGCGGTTTGGTCGCTGCCACCATTGGCTCAAAGTGCCTGTGGGCTATCAAGACACGGAAGTGGTATCCGTGGCGCCTGGCAGGAACAACTTAGAAGGAGCAGAACATGCCCAAAATGAAGACCAAGAGCAGTGCGAAGAAGCGTTTTCGCGTGCGTCCAGGTGGTACCGTCAAGCGCGGTCAAGCCTTCAAGCGTCACATCCTGACCAAGAAGACCACGAAGAACAAGCGTCAGCTCCGCGGCGCTGTGAACGTGCATGAGACCAACATGGGCCACATGGCTCAGATGCTGCCCTTCGCAGGGCTGTGAGCCTGTCCCTGACGGCTGCAAAGCAAACACGTCTCAATCTGGTCCTGATATTTACGCCGAAGGAGTAAACCATGCCTCGCGTCAAACGTGGTGTAACCGCCCGCGCTCGTCATAAGAAAGTTCTCGCCCTGGCCAAGGGTTTCCGTGGTCGCCGTAAGAACGTATACCGCATCGCCAAACAAGCCGTCATGAAGGCAGGTCAATATGCCTATCGTGACCGCCGCGCCAAGAAGCGTGAATTCCGCCGTCTGTGGATTGCACGTATCAATGCCGGCAGCCGCGCTTTGGGCCTGACCTACAGCAAGTTCATTGCTGGCATCAAGAAGGCTTCGATTGAAATCGACCGTAAGGTGCTGGCCGACATGGCTGTCAACGATCCCGCTGCTTTTGCCGCCATCGTTGAAAAGGCCAAGGCTCAATTGGCTGCTTGATGAAAGCACAATGATGCCGTTTCTGGCCGTTGTTGCGACACTTCGGTGTCTGATGGCGGCTCAGTAACCTGAAGGCCAACAGTTTGTTGGCCTTTTTTTTCGACACAAGACAATGAACGACCTCGATGCACTGGTGCAGGCAAGTCAAGAGGCTTTTGCAGCCGCCGCTACGCCCGCCGATCTGGAAAACGCCAAAGCCCGCTTCCTGGGTAAGTCTGGCAGCCTGACTGAGTTGCTCAAAGGCATGGCAGCTTTGTCACCCGAGGAGAAGAAAACTCGGGGTGCAGCCATCAACCAGGCCAAGCAACAAGTCGAGGCTGCTTTGAATGCGCGCCGCCAGGCCTTGGCGGATGCCGAGTTGGCGCAACAACTGCGCGCCGAATCCTTGGATGTGACCTTGCCGGGTCGCCGTCGCGGTGAGGGCGGTCTGCACCCCGTTTCTTTGAGCATTGAGCGCATCGAAGGCATCTTCGGGTCCATGGGGTTTGATGTGGCCGATGGCCCTGAAATCGAGGCCGACTGGTACAACTTCACTGCGCTGAATACGCCAGCCGATCACCCCGCACGTTCCATGCATGACACGTTCTATGTGGAAGGTGGCAACTTGCTGCGCACGCACACCAGCCCCATGCAGGTTCGCTATGCCATGCAGCATGTGAAGAACCATGCCGAGCAGATCGCCAAGGGCGAGCGCATGCCAGAAATTCGCGTCATCGCACCGGGTCGCACGTATCGTGTCGACAGCGATGCCACGCACTCGCCTATGTTCCATCAGTGCGAAGGCCTGTGGATTGGTGAGTCGGTCAGCTTTGCTGACTTGAAGGCCGTACTGGGCGATTTCTTCAGCACGTTCTTCGAAACCGACGATCTGGACATTCGTTTCCGGCCGTCGTTTTTCCCCTTCACAGAGCCTTCTGCTGAAGTCGATATCGCCTTCTCTTCGGGCCCCTTGAAGGGGCGTTGGCTGGAGGTCGGCGGGGCAGGGCAGGTGCACCCGAACGTGGTCCGCAATTTTGGTCTGGACCCTGAGCAGTACATTGGTTTTGCCTTCGGCTTGGGCCCAGATCGGTTGACCATGCTCCGCTATGGCGTGAACGATTTGCGCCTGTTCTTCGAAGGCGATTTGCGCTTTCTGCAGCAGTTCCAATAACGCAGGCTTGTCCTGAAACGGAGAACCCCATGAGCACACGCATTCAATCTTGGGCCGCCATGGCAAAGGGGCAGCCTTTGTCTCCCTACACCTTTGAGTTCGGGCCTCTCGGTGCGGATGAGGTCGAGGTGGTGGTCGAACATTGTGGGCTGTGTCATTCCGATCTGTCGGTGATTGACAGCGAATGGGGTGAATCGCCCTACCCTGTGGTGGCGGGTCACGAGGTCATCGGACGCGTTGTGGCGCTGGGCGAGCATGCGCAGGGCCTCAAACTGGGCCAGCGCGTGGGCATTGGCTGGAACGCTTCCAGCTGTATGCACTGCCAAGTCTGTCTGGGGGGAGAGCATCAGTTGTGCCGTACGGCACAGCCCACGATCATGGGGCACCACGGCGGCTTCGCTGAACGTGTGCGTGCTCACTGGTTGTGGACCGCGCCGGTCCCTGAGGGTTTGGATGCGGCCAAGGCCGGTCCCCTGCTTTGTGGTGGCATCACCGTCTTCTCGCCCTTTCTGAACTTCGACATCAAGCCGACGCATCGCGTGGGAGTGGTGGGCATTGGTGGTTTGGGCCACTTGGCCATCAAGTTCGCGAAGGCTTGGGGTTGTGAGGTCACGGCTTTCACGTCCAGTGAATCGAAGCGTGATGAGGCAATGCAAATGGGGGCTCACCGTGTGGTGTCGAGTGTGGACACCGCCTCGATGAAGTCCGTGTTTGGCCAACTCGACATGGTCCTGGTGACCGTGAACGTGATGCTCAACTGGAAGGACTTGATGCGCACGCTGCGCCCGAACGGCCGCCTGCACGTGGTGGGGGTGGTTCCTCAGCCCATGGCCATTGAAGCAGGGGTGTTGATCGGTGGTCAACGTTCGGTGTCGGGCTCGCCTACGGGCTCTCGGCAAGACATTGACACCATGCTGGAGTTTGCCGCCCGACACGGGGTCGTGCCGCAAACCGAACATTTCCCGATGAGTCGCATCAACGATGCGCTAGAACATTTGCGCGCTGGTAAAGCGCGCTACCGGGTCGTGCTAGAGGCGGATTTCGCTCAGGCTTGACCCCGTTGACGAACAAGAACCAAGGATCCTTTCATGCAATTCCCTGAGTCGTGGCTGCGTAGTTTCTGCAATCCTGATCTGACCACGCAACAGTTGGCCGACCTGCTCACCATGGCAGGCTTGGAAGTGGAGGAGTTGGACCCCGTGGCCCCGCCTTTTACAGGCGTGGTGGTCGCCCACGTGCTGGAGGTCAGCAAGCATCCCGACGCCGACCGTTTGAACGTCTGCAAGGTCGATGCAGGTACCGGTTCGATCTTGCAGATCGTATGCGGAGCCCCCAACGTACGTCCCGGTATCAAAGTGCCCTGCGCAACGGTAGGGGCCGAATTGCCACCTGGCACCGATGGCAAGGTGTTCAAGATCAAACTGGGCAAGCTGCGCGGTGTCGAGAGTCAAGGCATGTTGTGCTCAGCCCGAGAGTTGGGCATTTCTGAGGAAGCCAACGGCCTGCACATCCTGCCCCATGACGCCCCCTTGGGTCAGAACATCCGCGATTACCTCAAGCTGGATGACACCTTGTTCACCCTCAAGCTCACGCCCAATCTGGCGCATTGCCTGAGCGTGCAAGGCATTGCGCGCGAGGTGTCGGCTTTGACCGGCGCGCCGCTGATGCTGCCTGAAGTCGCGCCCGTGAAGCCCGCGATCGACGTCACCATTCCCGTCAAGGTCGAAGCCGCGAATTTGTGTGGCCGCTTTGTCGGTCGCGTCATTCAGGGTGTGAATCCCCAGGCGAAGACGCCCGATTGGATGGTGGAGCGCTTGGCTCGTTGCGGCCAACGTTCGGTTTCTCCGCTGGTCGACATTTCGAACTATGTGATGTTCGAACTCGGCCAACCCTCGCATGTGTTCGACCTCGACAAGATTCATGGTGGTTTGACTGTGCGTTGGGGCAAGGTGGGTGAGACCTTGAAGTTGCTCAATGGCCAAACCGTGACGTTGGACGAGCAAGTCGGCGTGATCGCTGACGACAGCCAAGTCGAGTCGTTGGCCGGCGTGATGGGCGGAGACGCCACTGCAGTCAGCGACGACACCCGCAATGTGTACTTGGAGGCCGCGTTCTGGTGGCCCTCCGCTATCGCCGGGCGTGCCCGCCGCTACAACTTCTCGACCGATGCGTCGCATCGCTTTGAGCGTGGCGTGGACGCTGCGCCTACGGCCGACTACCTTGAACGCATCACCCAATTGATCCTGGACATCTGCGGTGGCCAAGCTGGCCCCGTGGTCGACCAAGTCGTGGCCCAACCCAAGCGTGAGCCGGTGACGCTGCGCCTGTCGCGCGCGCAACTCGTGATCGGCATGCCTGTGACCTTGGCCCAGTGTCAACAGGTGTTCCAGCGTCTGGGGCTGAGTTACAGCACCCAGGCGGCGGGTGACGACACCCATTTGATCGTGACACCTCCAAGCTGGCGTTTCGATCTGCAAATCGAGGAAGACCTGATCGAGGAAGTGGTCCGCGTGATTGGCTTCGAGCAGTTGCCCAAGCGTGCACCCAAGGCGCCTGTGGTGTCTCGTGTGCGTCCGGAAGCCCAGCGTGGCAGCTATGCCGTGCGCCGTGCGGTCGCACAGCGTGGCTACCAGGAGACCATCAACTTCAGCTTTGTGGAGGAACGTTGGGAAGCTGACTTTGCAGGCAACACCCAAGCCATTCGCGTGCTGAACCCCATCGCCAGTCAGTTGAGCGTGATGCGTTCCACTTTGATTGGCGGTTTGGTGGAAGTGTTGCGAACCAATCTGGCCCGCAAGGCTGATCGCGTGCGCGTCTTCGAGTTGGGCCGCATCTTCAAGCGTGATGCATCGGTGCAAGACGGCAACCAAACCGTCGCTGGCTTTGATCAACCCGTGCGTGTGTCTGGTCTGGCTTACGGCCCAGCCGATACGCAGCAGTGGGGCGTATCGGCCCGTCAGGTTGATTTCTTCGATGTGAAGGGTGACGTGGAGGCCTTGTTGGCTCCTCGCCAGGCGACCTTTGTGGCTGCTGATCATCCCGCCTTCCACCCAGGCCGCTGTGCCAATGTGTTGTTGGATGGCGCGGTGGTTGGCGTGGTGGGTGAGTTGCATCCGAAGTGGCGCCAAGCTTATGACTTGCCTCAGGCTCCGGTGCTGTTCGAATTGGACGCACACATGTTGGCCCAACGCAAAGTGCCTGCTTTCACTTCGGTGCCTAAGATGCAATCGGTGTTCCGCGATCTGGCACTGGTAGTGAAGGATGCGGTCTCGCACGATGCGCTCATTCAATCGATCCTGACTGCGAAAGCCGACGGGCTGGTTCGTGGGGCGCGTTTGTTCGACATCTACAAGCCCAAGGCTGCTGTCCCTGGGATGGCTGAAGACGAACGAAGCTTGGCCGTTCGGATTGAATTGCGTGACGACGAGCAGAACCTGAACGATGAGCGCATCGAGCTGGCCATCAAGCAAGTGATCGAGTCCGTCGGGCAAACAGTCGGTGCTCGGATTCGGGCTTGAGGCGAAAGGACGCAGTCATGACGGAAAGTTCGCCTCAACACGGCATCTTGCTGCCTTCGATCGAAACCCCCACGCTCACGAAAGCCGAGCTTTCCGAGATGCTGTTCGAGCGCTTGGGCTTGAACAAGCGCGAGTCCAAGGACATGGTCGAGGCCTTCTTTGAGCTGGTGCATGAGCAACTGGTTCAAGGCAATGACGTGAAATTGTCTGGTTTCGGCAATTTTCAGATTCGACGCAAAGCGCCTCGACCAGGGCGCAATCCACGCACGGGTGAAGCCATTCCGATTGATGCGCGGCACGTGGTGACCTTCCACGCCAGTCAGAAACTCAAAGGAATGGTGCAGGGAGACATTCCCACTGACGAAGACTTGGAGTAAAGTCTTAGACCCCGCGGCGATCTCCTTGATTTTCAATAGAAATTTGAAAGAGGGTGATGGCCTGATTGAATTTGGCGTGTCGGGGCGCCCATGGGTCTTTTATGGATCAAGCAGACAGCGGCTTGCCGCCAATCCCAGCCAAACGCTATTTCACAATCGGTGAAGTCAGTGAGCTTTGCCTGGTCAAGCCGTACGTGCTCCGCTATTGGGAGCAGGAATTCGTACAGCTCAAGCCGATGAAGCGTCGGGGGAATCGACGCTATTACCAGCACCATGAGGTGCTGCTGATTCGTCGCATCCGCGAGTTGCTGTATGACCAAGGGTTCACGATCAGCGGAGCCCGCAATCAATTGGCTGAGCACGGAGCGCGAGCAGCGATGACGTTGCATGCAGACACAGAGTTGGATGACGATGTGGATGCCTTGGATGACGACGTTGCCATGGTGCCGCCTTCTCGGCCCGTACACGAGGCCCGAGTGCAGGTCAGGGCGCTTCAAGCCATGACCGTGCAAGCGGCTTCTTCGGCTGAGGCAGGCTGGGGCGCCTTGAGGGTCGATCTTGATCGTTTGAGCCCGCAGTCCCTCACCGCTTTGAGAGAAGCCTTGTTGGAAATTCGAGACTTTTTGTCTTGAAAGACCGCAAAGGCATGCTATAGTTTAAGTCTTCGTCGGGGTGTAGCGCAGCCTGGTAGCGCACTTGCATGGGGTGCAAGGGGTCGCGAGTTCGAATCCCGCCACCCCGACCAAAGTTCACGAGGGTTAGTAGGTTAGCGCCTACTAACCCTTTCGTGTTTCTGGTGCCTGCAAACGCTTCTGGTGCCTGTAATTTGCAAGCAGTTTGCTCGGTGCCCGCTACAGTGCCTGTTCAACCTATCTCCCGCAGATATTGGTTTGAAAAATCTTCGGCCACGCGGCCCATGCTAGCTTTAGATTTCCGAGCGAGGACCAAAGGTTTTGGCGTAACGCCGAGCACTGGTGCCGATGGCTCGGGTTAGGCCTGTCACTTCATCCGCTAGGTGTTTCAACTCGCGCAAGGTTTCTGTCACAGCCTGCGCAATCTCAAGCACCCGTTGCGTGGCTTGCTTTTTAGGTATGCGGCACTTGGCCGCGAAATCCAGCAGGTACAAGCTGGCTTGATACAGGCCTTTACTGCCGCCAAGGGTCAAGGCCAGGCCGTCGTCAGGAATGTAGCAAGTGGTGTTGACGATGTCGAAGGCGGGGGCCAATGTGGCATCCGCACCGTCTGCGTCGACATACAGCAAGCCAAAGTTTTTGAGGTGCGCATCGCCATTGCCCAAAATGCATGACACCACCACCATGTCAAACAGCTGGGCCAATGATCGTTGCGTGTGCCGGCCTGTGGTGAACAACTCAATGGTGTTGGCAATGGCCTCGTAAGACCGGTCGTATTTTTGCTGCGCGCCCAGGCCCATCAGCACGGTCATGTCTTCAAAGCCCAGGGCTGTGCCGTTGGGCAGTCGGTCAAAGCGGCGCATCACGAACAGGCGCCGGTCGTCAGACAAAAAGAACTCAGGCACCGGGATACCAGCGCGGGCTACGGCGCTCATGCAAACGTATTCGTTGATGGCCAAGCCGGGGTAGGCATCCAGGCCGGATTTGACGATCAACTCGTTTGTGGTCATGGTGGCCTTGTCTGTTGCCAAGGCGTGTTCTGGTACCAGCACTTTGGGTTGGACGCCACTCAATGCGCCTCGCCGCAGGTATTTTTGAAAGAGCGCTTCAAACAAGCCCTCGGCGCCCCGGTAGCTCAGCATGGTGTGCAGGTCTTCGCCCTCAGCCGGTGCGAGGGCGGTTCGGTGGCCCACGAATACGCGGCCAATGGCCGCTTCGCCGGCAGCGCTGGACAGCAGCAGCATGGGGTCGAGTGGCGAGTTTTTAGCCAGTAGGTTGCGCAAGCGTTCGAGCAAATACCCCTCAGGCAGATTCATCTGAAAGATGGGGTGCAACTGCGAGGGGGAGTGATAGGGCTTGGCGCGCACGGGCATGCTCAGCGACACGGCACGACCAGGCTGCTCAATGGGGTGATAGCTGCCCGGATCACACACAAACAGATAGCCCAGGTCTGCGCGCGACAGCATGCCCGCAGCGCCTGTGGGGGTGTAGATGGGCAAGTGAGGGCCGTTGCTCATGACCGGTTCAACTTTTGCAGCTCATCAAGAGTAGGGCGCTTGGCCGGTATCAACCCCACGGATTGGCCCAGTGCGCTGGCGATGGCGGTGTAGTAGCGAACAGCCACCTGCGGGGCCCCTGATTCGACTTGGATCACTTTCAGGCGAGGGATGTTGAGCATGCGTGCCAGTTCGTCTTGCGTGTACCCACGCTGTCTTCGGGCCTCACGCAGGCTGTCGCCCAGGGTTTGAAGCAGGGTATCAGAATTCATGCAAATAGTATTGCATACGATACATATGACGCGCAATGTATTTTTAACGATACGTTTTGATGATTGACTGCTTTAGGCTTTACCTACTGCGCGCTTATGGAGGGTGAAAACGGAAAGGGGTAGTCGCTACTGACCCTTTCGTGTTTCTGGCTGCCGCAGATCCTGTCGTTGTCATTTTTTCGTCAATGTGTGACGAAGTTGACGCACAAGCGCGAGAGGCTGTCGCGTTCTAGGTGGTTCACCTGTAACATCGTGTGTCTAAGTTGATGCATGCCAGACCGATTCGTTTGTAGTGGCATGGTTATCAATCGGTGTTCAGGGAATCGAGAGGATCCCGTTTCGGCGATTCTCTCCATGCATGCAGATGATCACAGGCGCAAACACAAGCGCGTGGATCATACGGAACGAACCCCTCCCAAGTCGGATCTGACTTGGCGATTGACTGAATCGAGGATGGAATTCATGAAGGTGTTGAAGGCGTGGACCTTGGTTCTTGGGGTGATGCTGTCTTGGGTGATGGCGATGCCCGCCCATGCGGTGCAGGAAGTGGCGGGCGTGAAGTTCCAGGATTCCCTCGTATTGGGCGGACAGCCACTGCAACTCAACGGCGCTGGGCTGCGTCGCATGATGATCCTCAAGGTCTACGCTCTGGGCTTGTATGTGCCTCGGCGCGATGCCAGCCCGTCGGCCATCATGAATCAGCCTGGGCCCAAGAGCATCCAGATCGTGTTGCTTCGAGATGTGGATGCCGGCCGGTTGACCGACGCACTTGTGGGCGACGTCGAGGCCAACTCAAGCGATGCGGAAATGTTGGCGCTGCGCGGGCGCCTTGATGCCATGGCCAGTAACCTCCGCAAATCAGGCGATGCGGTGGAGGGCTCGGTGGTTCGGATTGACTACGTCCCCAACCAAGGGACGACCATCAGCAACAACGGCAAGGTCGTGGTACACGATGTGCCCGGCGAAGATTTCTACCGGGCCTTGCTGCGAATCTGGTTGGGCGAGCACCCAGCAGACAAGAGCCTGAAAAAGCAGTTGCTGGGGCTCGATAACTGATCAGGTGTTGACCGTCAGGGTCAGCACTTGATGCCCATGTGCAGAGCCACGACGCCGCCGGTCATGTTGTGCACATCCACATGACCCAGACCTGCAGTCTTCATCATGGATTTGAGTGTGGCCTGATCGGGGTGCATGCGAATGGATTCCGCCAGGTATTTGTAGCTGGCAGCATCGCCAGCAACCAACTGCCCCAGGCGTGGCAGCACCTTGAACGAGTACCAGTCGTAAGCTTTTTCGAGTGGCTTGGCCACCTTTGAAAACTCAAGGACAAGCAAGCGGCCGCCCGGTTTGAGGACGCGTGTCATTTCGGCGAGGGCCAGGTCCTTGTGGGTCATGTTTCTCAGGCCAAAGGCCACGCTCACGATGTCAAACGTGCCCGTAGGGAAGGGCAGTTTCTCTGCATCGCACAAAGTGGTGGGCAGCGCCAGGCCAGTATTGAGCAAGCGGTCTCGACCGGTTCTAAGCATGGCCTCGTTGATGTCGGTGTGGACGACCATGCCGGTAGGGCCGACGCGTTTGGCGAAGGCCTCCGACAAATCCCCTGTGCCCCCTGCGATGTCCAGAACCTTTTGACCTTCACGTGCTCCGCTGGCTGCGATCGTGTAGGCCTTCCAGAGGCGATGCAAACCCATCGACATCAGGTCGTTCATGACGTCGTACTTGCTGGCGACCGAATCAAACACCCCGCGAACGCGTTGGGCTTTGCTGGATTCGTCGACTTGTTCGAAACCGAAGTGTGTGGTGCTCATGGCGTGATCTTAACTGGGTTGCTCAGCCTGCCGCAGTGATTGAGCGCAAGCCATGGCGCTGGCCCAGGCCCAGTGAAAGTTGTAGCCGCCCAGCCACCCCGTGACATCAACCACCTCGCCGATGAAATAAAGACCAGCGACTTTCAGGCTCTCCATGCTTTGAGAGCTGAGTTCGCGCGTGTCGACGCCGCCTGCTGTCACTTCGGCCTTGGCGTAGCCTTCGGTGCCGCTGGGGATCAACTGCCACGCATTGGCGCTGTGCCCCAGGGCCTCTAGATCCTTGTCTTTCAGCTCGGCCACGGCAGACTCGGGTCGCAGGTGCGGCAGCGCGAGCTTGGCCTGCTGCAGCCAGGTGTCGGCCAGTCGGGCTGGGATACTGGCTCCCAATGCCTGAGACCAGGTCGTCGAGAGTTGTTTCTTGGATCCTAGCTTGGCGGCCATCAACTGCTGAGCGAGATCAAGTTGCGGGGTCAGGTTGATTTGAATGGGGCGTCCTGCCTGCCAGTGACTGGAAATCTGCAACACGGCCGGGCCGCTGAGCCCCCGGTGCGTGAACAGCAGGTCTTCTGTGAATTGCGCCGCCATCGGGCCCTTGCGTTTGCCGCCTGCGGTGCGGTAGGCCGTTTCCGTTTGGATCGCCACCTCCAACGCGATACCGGCTAATTGCGCCCAAGGTTTCCAGGCTTCTGCGTCGAAAGTCAGGGGCACCAAGGCAGGACGCGTGGCAACCACGGTGTGATCGAACTGCTTCGCCACGCGGTAGCCAAAGTCGGTGGCGCCGATCTTGGGGATCGCCAGACCACCGGTGGCCATGACCAACTGTGGGCTGTGGACCATGCCGCGATCCGTGTCGATCTCGAAACCCTCAGAGCTTTTGCGTATGGCTGAGACAGCACAAGGTTGCCAGCGTGTGACTCCTCCGATTTCGCACTCTTTGATCAACATCTGGATGATGTCGTCGCTGCGGTGATCGCAAAATAATTGGCCTTTGTGTTTTTCGTGCCAGGCGATGCCGTGTTGGTCCACCAGGGCGATGAATGCCTGCGGCGTGTAGCCAGCCAAAGCCGAGCGGCAATAGTGCGGGTTCTCGCTCAAGAAGTTGGCAGGGGTGACTTCGCGGTTGGTGAAATTGCAGCGCCCGCCACCAGAAATTCGGATTTTTTCTGCCAGCTTGGGGGCGTGATCCACGATCAACACCTTCAATCCGCGTTGGCCCGCCACGCCCGCGCAGAAAAGCCCCGCAGCCCCCGCGCCCACTATCACTACATCAAACTTGGTCATGACGCGATTGTCGCTGCTACGCGATCGAAGTCAGACACAATGCGCGTTCTCAAGGATCGTTGAAAGAGGAAATCGCGATGGCAATGGATGTGGTCGACTATGAGATCAAAGGTTCGGAAATGCAGTTCGTGGAAGTCGAACTCGATCCGGGTGAGGCGGCCATTGGTGAGGCGGGCAGCATGATGTTTCTGGACGCGGGCATCGACATGGATACCGTGTTCGGGGACGGCTCTCAGCAGACAGGTGGGTTGTTCGGCAAGCTGTTGGGCGCTGGCAAGCGTTTGATCACTGGCGAAAGTTTGTTCACGACGATTTTCACCAACCAGTCCAGCGGCAAAAAGCGGGTTGGCTTTGCTGCGCCGTACCCTGGCAAGATCTTGCCCATTGACTTGAAGCAACTGGGCGGAACACTGCTTTGCCAGAAGGATGCCTTTCTGTGCGCGGCCCGAGGCGTTTCGCTGGGCATCGCGTTTCAGAAGCGACTGGGCGCTGGTTTCTTTGGCGGGGAAGGGTTCGTGCTTCAAAAGCTGGATGGCGATGGCCTGGCCTTCATTCACGCAGGCGGCACCGTGGTGCGTCGCGAGTTGCAGCCCGGGCAGACGGTGCTGATTGACACGGGCTGCCTGGTGGCCATGACGCCTGATGTCGATTTCGACATCCAATACGTCGGGAAGATCAAGACCGCGCTGTTTGGCGGCGAGGGCTTGTTCCTGGCCAAGGTCACCGGCCCAGGTCAGGTCTGGCTGCAGAGCCTGCCGTTTTCGCGCTTGGCCTCACGTATTTTTGCAGCAGCTCCGCAAACCGGTGGTGGCCACCGTGAGGAAAGCTCCCTTCTGGGTGGGCTTGGCGCAGGTGGGCTACTGGGATCGGTGCTGGGCGGCGACGACGAGTGATTTAAGGGCAAAGCAGGAGCAGGCATGGCATTGGGTGTGATCATCATCGGGGATGAAATCCTCAGCGGTCGACGGCAAGACAAGCACTTGACTCATGCGATTGAGGCGCTGGCAAAGCGCGGCTTGAGTCTGGCTTGGGCTCGCTATGTGGGGGACAACCCTGCCCGGATCCAAGGCGAGCTGGCATCCGCGCTTGCCGGGCCTGATGTGGTGTTTTCATTTGGTGGCATCGGTGCCACGCCGGATGACCACACCCGAGCCTGCGCTGCCGCTGCCTGGGGGCGAGAGCTGAAGTTGCATCCCGAGGCCAGGCAACTCATCCTGGCGCGCAGTCAAGAAATGCTCGCGCAGGAAGCGCGGCCCTTTTCTGAATCGGATCCGGATGTATTGCGGCGCCTGGAGATGGGCTGTTTTCCCGAGGGGGCAGAAATCATCCCCAATCCTTACAACCGGATTCCGGGCTTTTCGATTGCGCGGCGCCTGCACTTTTTTCCGGGTTTTCCGGTTATGGCTTGGCCGATGATGGAATGGGTGCTGGATCACTGGCACGCGGATTTGCGCAGTGATGTTCAGGTCCGGGAAAAGTCGGTGATTGTTCTGGATGGCCTGGAGTCTCGGTTGACGCCACTGATGGTCGCCATCGAGTCGCGTTTCCCGAACGTGAAGGTGTTCAGCTTGCCCAGCGTCGATCATCCCGAGTGGGGGCGTCACATCGATTTGGGCGTCAAAGGCAACGCCCCCGAGGTAGACGAAGCTTTTGAGGTTTTGCGAGAGGGGTTGACCAATATTGGTGCAAAATGCGGCCCAATATTGGTGCGTTAATCGGCTTTTACGCCAAATTGCACCATTATAGTTCATTTGGCCGAATGGCCGAGCGGCGTCCTTGTGTTGTTTGGGCGGCGACAACGAGCTCTGAATGCCCTGAAAATTTGTGATGCGCAGCAACGGTGCGTACCGACAAGCCCCTTTTTGTTCACGAATCCATCTCGGATTGATCGAGATCCGGAGATCGGCACGCTTTCTGCTATTACACTGCGCGCTGTTTCTGATCTGGAAACAGACTCAACTCAACTTCTCGCATTCACTTAAGCCTTCTGCTAGGAGCATCTGATGGCCAATAAGACCGTCGCCGACGTGATGAAGTTGGTGAAGGACAACGAAGTCAAGTTCGTTGACTTCCGTTTCACCGACACCCGTGGCAAAGAACAGCACGTTTCCGTGCCCGTTTCCCACTTCGACGAAGACAAGTTCACTTCGGGCCATGCCTTCGACGGTTCGTCCATCGCCGGCTGGAAAGGTATCGAAGCATCTGACATGTTGCTGATGCCCGATCCCAACACTGCCAACATCGACCCTTTCTTCGAAGAGCCGACTTTGATCCTGTCTTGCGACGTGATCGACCCCACCGATGGCAAGCCTTACGAGCGTGATCCTCGTTCGCTGGCCAAGCGCGCTGAAGCCTATCTGAAGGCTTCCGGCCTGGGTGACGCCGCTTACTTCGGTCCTGAACCCGAATTTTTCGTGTTCGACTCCGTCCGTTGGGGCAATGAAATGTCTGGCAGCTTCTTCAAGATCGAATCTGAAGAGGGCGCGTGGAACTCCTCCAAGGAATACGAGCACGGCAACACCGGCTATCGTCCTTCCGTGAAGGGTGGCTACTTCCCCGTACCTCCCGTGGACTCCGGCCAAGACATGCGTTCGGAAATGTGCCTGATCCTGGAAAGCATGGGCATTCCAGTTGAAGTGCACCACCACGAAGTGGCCAATGCTGGTCAGATGGAAATCGGTACTAAGTTCGCTACGCTGACTCAGCGCGCTGACTGGCTGCAACTGCAAAAGTACATCATCACGAACGTGGCCCATGCCTATGGCAAGACCGCCACTTTCATGCCCAAGCCTCTGGTTGGTGACAACGGTTCCGGCATGCACGTTCACCAGTCCATCTGGAAAGACGGCAAGAACCTGTTCGCTGGCGACGGCTATGCTGGTCTGAGCGAATTCGCTCTGTACTACATCGGCGGCATCATCAAGCACGCTCGCGCGCTGAACGCCATCACCAACCCCGGTACGAACTCGTACAAGCGTCTGGTGCCAGGCTTCGAAGCTCCCGTGAAGCTGGCTTACTCGGCCAAGAACCGCTCGGCCTCGATCCGTATTCCTTACGTCGCGAACCCCAAGGGTCGTCGTATCGAAGCACGTTTCCCCGATCCTTCTGCCAACCCTTACCTGGCCTTCGCTGCACTGATGATGGCTGGTCTGGACGGCGTGGAAAACAAGATCCATCCGGGCGAAGCTGCTACGAAGGACCTGTACCATCTGCCTCCCGAGGAAGATGCGCTGGTGCCAACCGTCTGCCACAGCTTGGATCAAGCTCTGGAATACTTGGACAAGGACCGCGCGTTCCTGACCAAGGGTGGCGTGTTCACCAACGAATACCTTGACGCTTACATCGACCTGAAGATGCAAGAAGTGACTCGCTTCCGTATGGCGACTCACCCTGTCGAGTACGACATGTACTACAGCCTGTAATCCGCTCAGCGAGTTACAAGCAAGTGGCAAAGGGGCGGCTCAGGCTGCCCCTTTTTCATTGTTGTTTTCTGCCGAAGCCCAATACGCCCCTGGTTTTTGCTCATTTGTCCAGCGATTGAATTGAGTCGCTTGCAGGCATACTGAACAATAGAGTCAGTTTTTGTTGATCACCGCAAATGGACTGGAACATGCGAAGCGTCAAAGCCACCCATCTCGTCGGAACGTTTCTGGGCTACAGCCTTCAGGGCTTGTTTGTCGCCGGCTTGAGTGCCGTCTTGGTTACCCTGGCCTGGGCTCAGGAAAAGTCGGTGTATCGTTGTCCTGGAAATTTGTACACCGATGCCTTGTCTCCTAAAGAGGCCTCCGAAAAGGGGTGCAAGACTTTGGAGGGGGCGCCCATCACAGTGATCCAATCGGTCGTGCCGCGAGGTGAGCGAGCAGCGAGGTCGGTGGAGGGGGCATCTGGGGCCACTGAACGAGTCTCTTCTCAGGATCAGAAGGCGCGTGACGCCGATGCCAAGAAGATCCTTGAAGCCGAGTTGAAGAAGGAAGAGGATGCGTTGGCGTCTCTCCAGAAGGAGTACAACAACGGTCAACCCGAGCGCCATGGTGACGAGAAGAACTATCAGAAATACCTAGACCGGGTGGCTGAGTTGAAGGCTGCGGTGACACGCAAAGAGGCGGACGTGGCAGCGCTGCGGCGTGAGTTGGCCAATAAATGATGCCGTTGGTGGGCTGAGAGGGCGCCGTGTCAAAGGGAAATCGACCGAGCGCTCCGGTGACGGGGGGCAAAATGTCAGACCCGTCTGCTGTGCAACGCAAGCTGCCGTCTGGCCTGGAGACTTTCGACTACCTGGCCAGCATGGTGGCGGTGGTCGATCCGCAAGGGCAGTGTCTGTTCGTCAATGCGGCCTTTGAAGAAATCCTGGGCTTGTCGCGGCGCAGCGTGTTGCGGGAGTCCATCTACGATTGGTTCACCGATCCTGGTTTGCTGCAAGACATTGTCTGCGCCGTGTCTCGAAACGACTATGCAACCAGTCGGGTCGAAACAGAGCTCAAGCGGCATCCTCATGTCTTTTCCGAGTCGCTGCATGTGCAAGCCATCGTGACCCGGCTGGAACATGGCAATCTGGTGATCATCGAACTGGTCGAGGTCGAGCAAAAGACCCGGCAGGAGCGCGAGGAGCGGGCTCTGGATCAGGCGCAGGCCAACAAAGAGCTGATTCGCAACCTCGCGCACGAGATCAAGAACCCCCTGGGCGGCATTCGCGGCGCGGCACAGTTGCTTCAGATGGAGTTGGAGTCGAAGTCTCTGACCGAATACACCCAGGTCATCATTCACGAGGCCGATCGTCTTCAGTTGTTGGTCGATCGTCTGCTGGCCCCCCACCGGCGTCCGCATCTGGTGGGCGATGTGAACATCCACGAGGTGTGCGAGCGCGTGCGGTCCTTGATCTTGGCCGAGTTTCCTAAAGGACTCAAGGTGGCACGCGATTACGATATTTCGGTGCCTGAGTTCAGGGGTGATCGTGAACAGCTGATCCAGGCTGTGCTCAACATCGCGCACAACGCGGCGCAGGCCTTGGCCGAGCGCATCCAGGTGGGCGACGCGCTGCTGATCATGAAAACCCGGGTGGCGCGACGTGTCACCATCAACCGTGAATTGCATCGGTTGGCATTGGTCTTGCATATCGAGGACAACGGCCCGGGGATTCCTGAGTCGATCCGCGATCGCATTTTCTATCCCCTGGTTTCAGGGCGCGAAGGCGGATCTGGCTTGGGGCTGACTCTGGCGCAAACCTTTGTTCAACAGCACCACGGCACCATTGAATGCGAAAGCCAGCCAGGTCAGACGGTCTTCAAGATCTTGATCCCGCTGCCTTGACGCGGCCTTCCAGTTCAATGACGATGGGGCGTCCAACCATAGGCACACATGAAACCCATCTGGATCGTTGACGACGACCAATCCATTCGCTTTGTGCTTGAAAAGGCGTTAACGCGAGAGGATTTTCCCGTTCGCAGTTTCACCAATCCGCGAGATGTGCTGGCGGCGCTGGATGACGAAGAGCCTCAGGTGCTGGTGTCTGACATTCGCATGCCAGGAGGCTCAGGGATCGACTTGCTGAGCAAGGTCAAGGCCAAGTATCCCGGTTTGCCCGTGATCATCATGACGGCGTATTCGGATCTGGACAGCGCCGTTTCGGCCTTTCAGGGCGGCGCATTCGAGTATCTGCCCAAGCCTTTTGATTTGCCCAAAGCCGTTGAATTGATTCGGCGCGCAGTGGAAGAATCGGTCCGCGAGGACGTGCTGGATGAACGGTTGACGCAGATGCCCGAAATGCTGGGGCAGGCGCCAGCGATGCAGGATGTGTTTCGCGCCATCGGACGCCTGAGTCAGAGCAATGTCACGGTGTTGATCACCGGGGAATCAGGCGCAGGCAAGGAGTTGGTGGCGCGCGCCCTACACAAGCACAGCCCCCGGGCCAACGGGCCTTTTGTGGCGATCAACACCGCCGCCATTCCCAAGGATTTGCTGGAATCTGAATTGTTCGGGCATGAACGGGGGGCCTTCACCGGGGCCCAGACGATGCGGCGCGGTCGATTCGAGCAGGCCGATGGAGGCACCCTGTTTCTGGATGAAATCGGCGACATGCCGTTCGATCTTCAGACGCGGCTGCTGCGGGTTCTCAGTGATGGTCAGTTCTACCGCGTCGGGGGGCATCACCCCCTGAAGAGCAATGTGCGGGTCATTGCGGCAACGCACCAGAATCTGGAAGATCGGGTCAGGCAAGGCGTGTTCCGTGAAGACTTGTTTCACCGACTCAATGTGATCCGGTTGCGCTTGCCCGCCTTGCGAGAGCGCCGTGAAGACATCCCAACCCTGGCCAAATATTTCCTGCAAAAGAGCGCGAAAGATTTGGGGGTGGAGGCCAAGCGCATTTCTGACACCGCGCTGGCCAAACTCAGTCACTTTGATTTCCCAGGCAACGTTCGGCAGTTGGAGAACATCTGTCACTGGTTGACGGTGATGGCGCCGGCTCAGGTCATCGAGATCAAAGACTTGCCGCCCGAATTGTTGGAATCCAGGCTCACGGGTGCGCCGCTTTCTGACGGCCCTGCACCCGCGGCTGTGCCGGTCGCCGCGCTGACGTCGACGCCCGCGACGCCAGAGCCTGTCGACGATGAAGCAGGCATTAGTCAATCCACTGCCGAAGTGCCTCCGTTGCCGTTTGTTCATAAGATCGACGGGATGGCGACGGCTGCGTCTGGGCAGGGCTGGATCAAGGATCTGGAGCGCGAGGCCAGGGCGCGGCTGGAATCTGGGCAGACGGATGTCTGGGATGTGTTGACCCGGCAGTTTGAAGCCAGCCTCATCCACACGGCCTTGGAGTTGACCCGCGGGCGCCGAATCGAGGCTGCGCAGAAGCTGGGCATCGGTCGCAACACGATTACCCGCAAGATCCAGGAACTCGGCATCGACGATTGACTCTGATTCCTGTCAGCGAATCCTGGCGCCCTGCGTTAAAGTAGTCCCAGTATTCGCGTTCAACAGGAAAAGGTCTGTCATGAAAGACGCTGCTCGTTCTTGTATTCAAGTGGCTTTGGCGGCTTGCGCGTTGGTGATGGTGTCGGCTTGCTCGACGACCAGTCCCGATGTGATCAAACCGGAAGATGCACAACGGCTGTCGCAAGTTCAGGACGCGGTCGTGCTCAATGTGCGGCCGGTGGTGGTCGAGGGAAGCCAAAGCGGCCTGGGCGGGGCAACCGGCGCCATTGTGGGTGCAGTTGGGGGCAACTCGGCTGTGTCTGGAAACGGGCGTGGATCTGCCGTGGCGGGGGTGCTCGGTGCTGTGGTGGGCGGTGTGGTCGGCAACGCAGTTGAGCGCTACGGCACGCGCGAAGACGCCATTGAAATCCTGCTGCAGCTCTCCAATGGGGAGCGTCGATCGATTGTTCAGGCCAAGGGCACAGAAGAGTTCAAGCCTGGCGATGCCGTCATTCTCGTCGTGACTGGTGGGAAGACCCGCGTGATTTTGGCACCCAAGGTGACCGCGCCTGCGACCAAGTGATCGAGGGCTTTTGCTGAGACGGATTGAGTTCGGCCTAAGGGGAACTTAATCTGGGTGGACATACACTCAACCGTATCGTTTCATGCCGGTTAGGTTGTATGTCCAAATCTTTTCAAGGTCGTCGTACGTGGGTGTGGTTGGCTGTCAGCGCTGTGGTGTGCCTGTCCTCACCCCTGGTTGAAGCCAAGTCTGTTCGTGCGCCAATTTCGGCGTCTGTTGCCGCGCCGGATGCGGCGCCCGTGGCAGTGCGAACCGTGGAGGGCATCCACGAATACCGTCTGGCCAATGGCTTGCAGGTGCTGTTGATTCCGGATGATTCCAAGCCGACAACCACGGTCAACATGACCTACCACGTGGGCTCTCGCCAGGAGAGCTATGGCGAGACCGGGATGGCGCACTTGCTTGAGCATTTGATGTTCAAGGGATCGCCGAAGCATCCTCAGGTCTGGGCCGAGTTCAACAAGCGTGGGTTCCGTGCCAATGGCAGCACCTGGTACGACCGCACCAATTACTTCGCCAGTTTTGCAGCCAACGACGACAACCTGAAGTGGTATCTGTCGTGGCAGGCCGATGCCATGGTCAACAGTTTCATTGCGAGGAAAGACCTCGACAGTGAAATGACGGTGGTGCGCAATGAAATGGAGATGGGGGAAAACGACCCCGGCCGCGTCTTGATGGAAAAGACCGTGGCCTCCATGTACGAATGGCACAACTACGGCAAGTCAACGATTGGCGCTCGTGCGGATGTCGAAGGGGTGGACATCAGTCACCTGCAGGCGTTTTACAGAAAGTACTACCAGCCAGATAACGCCACACTGATCGTTTCAGGCAAATTCAACCCGACGCAGGTGCTGGCGTGGGTGCAGCAGTACTTCGGGGTGATTCCCAAGCCCACACGCGCCTTGCCTCAGCTGTACACACTCGACCCCGTGCAGGATGGCGAGCACAGTGTGATCGTTCGACGAGTGGGGGGTGTTCCGCTGTTGTATGCGGGATATCACGTTGCGCCGGGCGCTAGCCCGGACTATGCGGCTGTTGAGATGCTCAGCCTGATTTTTGGCGATGAGCCTTCAGGACGTCTTCACAAGCAGTTGACCGAGAAGAAACTGGCAGCTGGGGTATTCAGCTTTGCTGAGGGTCTGGCGGATCCTGGCTTCATGCTGTTGGGGGCGCAATTGGGGGCCAACCAGGATCCCACCGAAGCTGCCAAAGTCTTGCTGGATACGATTGAATCGGTGTCCAAAGAGCCGATCACCCAGGAAGAGTTGGATCGCGCCAAGGCCAAATGGCTGAATGATTGGGATGCCGGCTTCACTGATCCGCAGCATGTGGGCGTGGCCCTGTCTGAAGCCGTCGCCCAGGGTGATTGGCGTCTGTACTTCCTGCTGCGGGATCGAATCAAAGCGATCACCTTGGCCGATGTGCAAAAGGTGGCCAACGAGATCTTTGTCCCTTCGAACCGAACATTGGGCGAATACATCCCGACGGCCCATCCGGTTCGGGCCCCCAAGCCCGAACGCGTGAATGTGGCTGATGAGTTGAAGACCTTCAAGCCACAGGTGGCCGCGGCTCAGGCTGAGGCCTTTGACGCCAGCCCGGCCAATATCGATGCCCGCACCCAGCGTTTCCAGTTGGGGCAGGGGTTGAAGGTGGCGTTGTTGCCCAAGGCCACGCGCGGGCAAGCCGTGAAGGCGACCTTGACGCTGCATTTTGGTGATGCGAAGTCGCTGGCCAACTGGGGTTCGGTACCCGCTGCGATGGCCGCAATGCTAGACAAAGGCACGGCCACCCTGAATCGACAACAGATCCAAGACAAATTGGATGCCTTGCAGGCGCAATTGGCAATCAGCTCCGGGCCTGGGGAGTTGACCGTGGCGATTGCGACCAAACGGGATCATCTGCCTGCTGTGATCGATCTGGTGGCCGACATGCTGCAGCATCCGGTGTGGCCAGCAGAAGCGCTGGATGAAATCCGCCGCCAGTCGCTGGCCTCAATTGAAGAGCAGCGCAAAGAGCCCGAGGCCGTCTTGGAGGAAGCCCTGGCTCGCCACGATAACCCTTATCCCAAAGGCGACGTTCGTTACGCTCGCACGTTTGATGAGTTGGTGAGCGACTGGCAAGCCGTCGATCTGGCGCGCATCAAAGCCTTCCACGACCGCTTCCTGTCGGCCGCCCATGCTGAGTTTGCCAGCGTGGGGGATTTGGACCCCGTTGCAGTGAAACAAGCCTTGACGCGCTCGTTGGCCGATTGGCATAACGCTGAACCGTACACACGGGTGCCACAGCCACTGGTGCCCGAAAAGGCAGTGCGGATGCAATTGGCCACCCCAGATAAGCAAAATGCCGCGATGACGGTGACCTTGTCTTTGCCTTTGAATGATCGGCATCCTGACTATGCCGCCTTCATGATGGCCAATTACCTTTTAGGCAGTGGTGGTGATTCCCGTTTATGGAATCGCATCCGCGAGAAAGAAGGGCTGTCGTACAGCGTGTACAGCATGGTGCAATGGAATCCGATCGAGGAAAACTCCCAGTGGGTGGCTTCTGCGATTTTTGCGCCGCAAAACCGTGCCAAGGTAGAAAAAGCTTTTGGCGAAGTGATTCAATCTGCGTTGTCGCAAGGCTTCACTGAGGCTGAGTTTGAGTCCGGCCGAAAAGGCTTGCTGAGTTTCCGGCAGTTGGCGCGCGCCCAAGACGGCCGTTTGGCTGCAGCCTGGGCCAGTAACTTGTATCTGGATCGCACGTTTGCAGATTCGGCTCGGGTCGATGCCGAACTGAAGGCGCTGACCCTCGATCAGGTCAATGCCGCTTTGCGTCGCTATTTGCACCCGGAGCAATTTGTGATGGGCGTGGCAGGCGACTTCAAGGATGCGAAACCCTGATTGGCGCATTTTGCCCATGCAAACAAAAAGGCCGGCATTCAATGCCGGCCTTTTTCATACTGGAAGAAGTATTAAATGGCGAAATCTTCGAGTTTCTTGCCCGAAGCAATCGCGGCTTGAACCCATTTGGGTTGCAGGCCACGACCCGTCCAGGTTTCGCCCGTGGCGGCGTTGCGATACTTGGGGGCCACCTTGCGCCCTGCATTGGCCGAAACACCAGGCGTTTTGCCTGAGCCGGCTTTCAGGCCGAGGTCAGCAACGGTCAGGCCGTGTTCTGCCAAAAGGGATTTGATCTGGTTGATGACGCTGGCTCGTTCAGCACGACGCGCATCTTGCAATTGTTTTTCCAGGTCAGC